>CACXDC010000223.1 GCA_902766365.1 uncultured Lachnospiraceae bacterium
ATTCTCCAGTCAAGGGCAGCCAGTGCCAGAATACTGATGACCGGCAGCAGGATATGACCGCTTCCCTCCGGGATCATATGTGCTAGCGGCGGTTCCATGTTTTCAATTTTTTCCACCATGATGCTCTTGATCTCACCAATGCTGTGGCCTTCCACATCTCCAAGCGGTGCTTTCAGAAACCGGTCTGACAGTCTGAGGCGCAGACCTTCCAGAATGTGATATGCCGCTATGTGTGACATCCAGGTAGATGCTGAGAAGCACACGATCCTGATCACATAAAACAGCAGTGCATACAGACACCACTTCACGATGTCCTGTATCGGGACATTGTCCATGTTCCTGATGTAAAGATCTGCACTGCGGTACAGACAGTAGTATGGAACAATACCACTGATCACACTGATGATGGAAAGGATAACAGATATTCCCATCCTTCGTCCGCTTCCGTCTGTATAGCTGAGCAGTACCTTAAACCAGCCATCCTTCTTTTCTTCGTTTTTTACTTTTTCCATTACATGATCCCTTCTTTCCTGATTCTGTATTCTGCCGGAGATACTCCCATTATGCTGCGGAACGCAACCGAGAACTTGCCGGGGTTTTCATATCCCACAAAGGAAGCGATCTCCTGTATTTCCTTATTTTTATCCTGTATCAGCATGCTTGCCGCTATATTGATCCGGTACCTTTTCTGATAGGAATAAATGGAATCACCGTACACATCCTTAAAACATTTTTTCATGGATGTCGCCGGAATGTCATACATATCAGCAAGCTCTTCTATCGTATATCTCTCCTTCAGATTTTCCGTGATCCTTGTATGTACTGCCTTGATCTTTTCCATCTGCGTTTTGTAATAATAAGGTCTGACCTCTCTGGTATCCTCAGCCGCCATGGCTTCCAGATGCAGCAGCATCTCCACTACCTTGATCTGATAATATTCCTTCGCTTCCGACACCTCAGCCCTTTCCATATTTCTCTGATACAGGCTGGAAATAATGCTGCTTAAACCGGCATCTTCACGGATTGCATAGGGCTTCTCCTGATTGCAGTAGCGCTGCCTCAGCTTAGCGATGTCCACAGAAAATCCATGGAACATCTCATCCAGTGTCCGCTGTGCTTCCTCCACATCCATCAGCACGCTTACACCATGATAATGCCGGAGCGGATAATAAGAAGTTCCCTTATGGTTTTCCCTGTTATCCAGCCGGATTTCATTTTCCTGCATGATACTGGATACACCAGGTCCGACCTCCATTTCGATCCGGCCTTCCCTGCAATGGTCTATACAGAGCACCCTCATATTCCTTTTCAGCTCAAACTCCGAATCACACCTTTCCATATGCATATCAGAAAAGCAGATCATCACTCCCGGCATCACCTGATATACTGTCATGACTCCCTCACCGGTGGAATCACTCAGCATAAGAACCATACAGTTCTCGTTTTTTACCAGTGTTTTCACATTTTTTCCAAGGTTTGCAATCTTCTGTTCCTTCACATCCATTGTCATACCTTTCTGAGTCCTTCATATCTATCATATGTTAGATTAATCTAACTGCATATTATAGTATCACGTCATTTTCCATATATCCATACCAAAAAGGATAACTCTGATCCATTTGGACGCAAAAAATCCTCCAGGGTGATAACAGCCGGTCTTCTCTGCTGTTCCCTCTCACCCCGGAGGACATTTACTTTCATTTCTTTTGTAATATATGATAGTTCCTGAAAGACTACAGGATCTCGATCTCCGATGTAACTGCTGTCACTTCCGGATTGCCGATCTCCAGATCCTGCAGAAGGATCGTATTCCCCTTTTTCACAAAGATCAGCGGAAGGGCTGCCAGAACAGCACAGGTTACGGCATACAGATACAGATAACGGTATCCGATAAATTCCATGACAGCACCGGAAAGGATCGGTGTGATGATCTGTGCTGACATGCTGGCAGTATAGTAATATCCGGTATAGCGCCCTGTTGTTTTCTCACTTGCTACCTCCATGATCATGGGATAAATGGTTGTCGCAACCGTTCCCATGCCAACGCCGGATATGGAAACCCATACGTAGATCATGGGACTGTAACCCTGTGTCATGAAGATACACAATCCGCCAAAGCACATAAGGCCAATACCGATATAAGTTGTTACCTTTCTTCCTATCCTGCAGGAAAGGTTCGCCATTGGCATATAGGAGATCAGTGTTACCATTGTGGCAACAAGCTGGAAATTGGCAAAGCTTCCGCCACCTGCTCCCCACACCTGGCTGGCATATTTACTGAATGCAGAAGTCACCGCATTAGATGCCATGAAGTAGAAAAATACACAGAGCAGAATGGCAAACAGAGATCTCCGGACTGTTTTATCGGATTCCTTCTCCTGTCCGCCTTCCTCGGAAAGGTCAATCTCTGCCTCCGGCACTCCCATGGTAAGACTTTCTTCATGCATCTTTTCCACTGCGTTCTTTTCCCGGAAGAATACAGCAAACAGAACCGTACAGAGAACTATGATCCCTGAAACAATAAGGAAAACAGGCAGGTAACTGGGATGCTCCACATCAGGGACTGCAAGTGAAATACTGACCAGCACAATAACGCCTGCTGCCGCCGCCATAAGAGAATTAAAAGCATCTGCTTTTGCCCGGATGGGACGGGGCGTTACATCTGGCATCAGTGCCACACAGGGACTGCGGTAGCTGGATAATACAATAAGCAGCAGGCAGAGAACGATAAAGAAAAGTGGCAGGCTTGCCAGTCTGTCAGCAACAGCCAGAAGTGGGATCAGTAAAGCTGCCAGCAGGGAACCAATGATGATAAAAGGTGTACGGCGGCCAAACCGGCTGTGGCAGCGGTCACTGAGACCTCCAAAAAGAGGAAGCAGGAACAGGGCACAGACATTATCAAGTGCCATAACACCTCCTGCCAGTGTATCTCCAAGATGAAAGGTATCCCGGAGGATCAGGGGGATAATCCCATCATATGCCTGCCAGAAGGCCAGTGCCCCGGCAAACGGAAGTGTAACCAGTATGGTTCTTTTCCAGTCAAGGCTTCGTAAATTTCTCTGTTTTTTTCTCATTTCAGAAACTCTCCTCACTTATATATTCATCTCTGCCCGGCCAGCAGGTGGGAATATGTGTATCCCAGTACTCCTTCAACCGGTTTTCTGTATGTGCCGCCACAATATCACAATAACGGAAAAGCTCTGTTTCATAAGTTCCCGGCTTATTTTCATGAAATGTCAGCAGCCTGCCGCCTCTGTTTACTCCCGGTCCATAGCAGGCAAAGCCACAGGATGGTGTATACCCGAGATCTATCCCGTCTATCTGTCCCACAAAATCATTTTTATGATCATGTCCACAAAATACAGCCATAACTTTTCCATTTGCACGAAGGATATCAAACTCTCCTGCATTCCGGTTCGGAACGCAGACAGGCTCATGCACAATAACATGCCGGCACTTTCTGTATTCGGGTAAAGGAATATGCTGGAACAGCATGGACGGCAGCTTTTCACCAGCAAGGCGCTCTCTTAACCAGCCAAGGACTTCATCCGCCGGCGGCGCATACTGACCATGCTCCGTGATATTTCCACTGTCTATCAGATAAAGCCTGAGTGCTTCATGTCCATCATTGCGATGGACTGTCAGATCAAATGTCCCGGCTGCTGCCCCCTCTTTTGGACAGACACCATATGGCTGCTGGCGATACCATTCAGCCTGCTCCTCATTGGAAATACCACACTGGATATCATGGTTTCCAAAAGTGACCGCATAGGGAATCCTGCGTCTTTCCATAGGGTCAGTCAGCATTTTTATTGTATTCTGAACCCCTGATTTCCCGGCCAGCCGGAACCATGGCGAATAACCTTTCAACTGATCGCCTGTCATGATCATAAGATCCGGTCTGGTATTATTAAGCAGTGCACATAATAATCGAATCGTATCCTTTCTCGGATAAATACTCTCCTGCAGATCTGTAATATGCAGAATCCGGAAAGTTCCATCCTTCCGAAATTGAAGATAAGGTTTTTTATTCATAGGACGACCCCCTTTTTTACAGTATAGAATCCGGGAAAAACGTGTGAAATCACGTCAGAGTAAAAGATATGTCATATTTGTGTAAATTGCATAAAATAGTAATGATTCCTATTATTAAATTTTATGTTTCTGTATATATCTTTATCTTTTCAGGAAGTATATAATATAACTATCAGAAGAGAAACTGAAATAAAGAAATGGAGGATATGCAATATGTCAGGATTATATACGATTACATTAGATGGTGTCAGCGAAGAGGTTTACGACAAGGCTACCGATTATATTCAGGCTCATGCGCTCCGCCTGAATTACAGACCGGAGGTTTCCACGATCGACTGCGAATTTCCGGATGATGTGGATCCCGCCAAGGCCCCTGAATTAAGAGAGGCTGTTATCCGCAAGGTACACCAGCAGCTCTAAAAGACAGAAGATCTAAAAGATTTATCAACAGCTTTATACAGTCAAAACCCCGGCAGGCCAGACGCCCACCGGGGTTTTTCGCTATTTCAGAAACATTAAAATTCCTTTATTCCTACAAACACTTCATAAATCTTCTGATATCTGTATCCCTTCTTCACAACACTGGTATCTGGAATTATTACTTTCAAATCCACCAGCTGATTTATAATATGTGATACTGCATTTGTAGATACTCCGGACAGTTCCTGTACCTCTTTTTTCGTAAATACAATCTGCTTCATGATAACAGGCATAATTCTATATACTGAACTGCCCTTTATCATCTTGATTGCTTCCATATCCTCCCTGTAGATTTCCTTGATCTTATCAATCTTATTAATATATGCATTGCACTGATCAATCACACATTGCAAAAAGAATTTGATATAACCGATTACATTACCTCTTCTGCACTCCATTAAATTCCTTTGGTATGATGGCTTATACAGCTCCAGTATCTCTGACATATACAAAACAGGGGTGCTGCCATCCAGCATTGACATCTGAACCGGGATCAGTGCTCTTCCCAATCTTCCATTACCGTCTTTATATGCGTGTATGGTTTCAAACTGCATATGCGATAATGCAACATTTATCAGTAAAGGATCTACAAATTCGTCATTCATATATTCGTATAAATTAATAAGTAAACCATATACTTCTTCCGGAACCGGAGGGATAAATGTCGCATTGTCAATGGTACATCCTCTTGGTCCGATCCAGTTCTGAGTCGTTCTGATTCTTCCCGGCGTCTTCTGTGCTCCTCTTACACTGTCTAATATGATCCTGTGCATTTCATTCACAAGCTCGTATCCAATTTTATTTCCTGCCTGTAAATATGCAGATGCGTATTCTATTGTCTTTTTCAGATTTTGTATTTCCCTGTTATCATCTGTTTTTTCCATATATTTTAAATAATACATCTCATCCTGGGATATTTGTGTTCCCTCAATCTGAGTTGATTTATAACTTTCATTCAAAATAACAGAATCCAGGAAAAAACCAGCATCAAAGTCCAATGTATTTAACATAGACTTATATTCTCCGTACTTTTCGTTTGCTTCTGAAATTAATCTTAACATTTCCTTATCTATTTTATACTCTAATGGCATTTGTTTTGCCTGAAATGGTTCCATATTTCGTCTCTCCTCTCATTTACAGAAAAATTTTATCATAAAATTTCAAAAAAATCACTGTTTTTTAAAAAAACAGTGATTTTTTCTTTTTCAGATATATTTATGCACATATAACCCTCAGATCAGATGGAACTGCGTCCATTTCTGGGAATGATATCTTCTTATAAAAATAATACCCCGGAATACAAGATCCATGCTCATACCTATCGCTATTCCAATAACTCCCCAGCCAAACACCAATCCAAATAATGCTGAAAAAAGAAGCCTTGCTGCAATCGTCAGCGTAATAGATACCACCATTGTAAACTTCACATCACCGGCTGCACGCAGCCCATTTCCGAGTGATCCGGCAAACGGATACGCCAGTCCATTGAAGATATTATTGATCAGAACCAGCCATATTACCAGGGATTTTGCTTCTGGAGATATCGCTGAATACCGGATGATCAGAGGCGTGATCGCAAAAATAAAAGCATTCCATAATACCGATAATATAAATGTGATCTTATTCAGCTTTTTAAAGTAATAATTGGCAGCGTCAATATTCCCCGCTCCCATGCACTGACCTATTACCGTTGTATAAACCGGCGCCATGGCAAGTCCCATAATAGATGCCAGTGACCAGATACTCTGTGCCATACCATTCGCTGCAATCTGATAGGTTCCAAACAGAGCCACCATACTGGACAGTGCAACCTTTACAAGCTGGTGAACTCCATTCTCAACACCATTTGGCAAAGCGATCCCCATGATCTTTTTCTGGAGTGCACCATTCCACTTGATCATATATGGCAGTTGATACCGCACAGGAAGTCTGGAATGGAAACAGAAAACGGTCACTGCACACGCAGACAATATCCTTGTGATCAGAGAGGGATATGCAACACCGGCAGCACCAAGATGAAGTACAAATACACCTATGCAGTTCCCGATCACATTGATGATATTGGTAACAACAGAAATGTACATCGTAACATCTGTTTTCTCGATACTCCTGCACAGAGCAGCTCCCGCATCATAAATAGCAAGCGCCGGCAGGGAAAACGTAGTTATGACAAGGTAGGTTTCGCATGCACGCATTACATCCGGTTCGATCCTTCCAAACAGTAATTGCAGAAGTGGCTGCCGGAACACCAGGATCAATGCAGACAAAATAACAGATATCAACACGGAAATAAGCATAAGCTGACTGGATGCCTGCGATGCTGCTTTCTGATCCTTATTTCCAATGTACTGGCTGATGATAACTGCCCCACCTGCAGAAAGCGCAGTAAACAGAAAGATCAGCACCGTATTAAACGATGTCACTAATGAAACACCGGACACATCTGCCTCACTGGAAAAGCTGACCACAAAGGTATCTGCGATCCCTACAAACATAAGCAGAAACTGCTCTATAAAAAGTGGAATGATCAGATTTCTCAGATCCTTATTTGAAAACATCATATCACACCTCATATCCTTTTGTGAAAGCGCTTCTGCACTCTTCGAGCATATACTTTACTTTATCCATGTCCCAGTCACAAAAGTCTGTTGCTATCATGGATGCGATGCCATGAGTATGCATCCACAAATGATCGTGCAGGTAATCGGCTTTTTCATGACTGATATGATATAGTTCCATCAGCTCCTGAACCGATTTTTCTATCACAGGAAGAAGTATCTGTTTCATTTCAGAAAATGCCCTGGCCCGCATGAACAGAAAACAGAAAAGCTTTGGCTCTCTTCTGGCAAAGTAAATATATTCCATATCATAAAGTCTCACTTCTCCATCCCTGCTCTGACTTCTGATAGTCTCTTTAAACTCCTCTATCGCCAGCAGAATCAATTCCTCCCGCAGCGCATCCATACTTTCAAAAGACAGATAAACCGGCTGTGTAGAGCAATTCAGCTCTGCTGCCAGTGTCTTTATAGTAACGGCTTCCATTCCTGACCGCTTTAAAAGCTTTAAAGCTGCCTGTAAGATCATATCCTTTGTAATCTGTTTTTTTGCCGGCATTGTTTATCCCTCCTTATAAAATAAATATATTTATCAATAAACACATTTATTTTATATTGCCTGGTTTCTTATGTCAATCAGGATTTACGCAAATCAGTACACACCTTCGGCGCACAAACAAAAAACAGCTATGATCCTGTATCATCATAGCTGTCTCTCCTGTTATAGAAAAATCAGATCTAAATCTGAGATACCCACTCCGCAATCTCAGTATCTGAAACTCTGTTCAGCAGTTTTTCAGAAACAAATTCTGCTGAAGCTGCCACTGACGGCTTCAGATCCTTTACGGTATTGCCAAAGCCGCTTCCACCGGATGTTGCAAACAGGGCGATCTTCTTGCCCGAAAAATCATAGGACTCCAGAAATGTCTTGATGATCGTCGGTGCTGTATACCACCAGATCGGGAATCCAATGATCACCGTATCATAAACTGACATATCTTCCACCTTTGTACCGATCTCCGGACGGGAAGCGGGATCATTCATCTCCACAGAGCTTCTGGATTTCTTGTTCATCCAGTCCAGATCGGCTCTTGTGTACGGCTCCTTCGGTGCGATTTCATACAGATCTGCGCCTGCTGCCTCTGCTACCTTTTCGGCTGTTCTCTTTGTTACTCCGCTTGCACTGAAATAAGCAACTAAAATCTTTGACATCTTCTTTTCTCCTTTTCTCTTTTATTTTAAATTTGTTTACTCTGCCTTCATTAAGGTTCCGGCTCTCTGGATCATTCCTTCATACAGATATCGATCTTATCTATGATATCCATATCCAGCCATCCTTTATCTCCCATATTTCTCAGAATCTCACAGGCCTTTTCATGCGGCATGCCCTTTTTGTAAGGACGGCTCTCTGTCAGCGCCTGATAAATATCGATACATGCCATCATCCGTTCCTGTACATTCAGCTCCGAAGCATTCTTTCCAAAGGGATAACCTGTTCCGTCCAGCCTCTCATGGTGAAATGCCGCGAAATCCCGGATTTCCTCAAAATCATCAATTTCTGACAGGATATTATATGTATAGGCAGCATGATGCTTCATCACTGCAAATTCAGCGTCAGTCAGCCGGTCCGGCTTTTCCAGGATCTCATTGCCTACCGCAACCTTTCCTATATCATGCAGTGCCCCCGCAAGATACATCTTCTGCACCGTCTCTTCATCAAATCCCATATAGCGGCTCAGCTTCTCCGCATCCTCTGCCACACCGATCGAGTGTGTACTGGTAAAGGGAGACTTGTAATCTACAATCTGTGCAAAAAACTTAGCCAGCGCCTTGATCTGGGCGAAGTCAAGCTCCTGCTTCTGCCTCGGAACCTTATCCCACAGGGATGCTTCAAAGTTCCCTCCAAGGGACAGAAAATAATCTTCAGAAAATATCTGTTCAAATGCATCCGTACATTCTTCATCTATCATAGTGCCTCTTATCTTCTGAAGAAAATCCTTTGCCTTTTCCCATGTTTCCGTGGTAAACGCTTTGCGGCAGCAGGCCTGATCCAGCAGGTCACACAGATGTATGATCCTGGAAAAAAGAGGTACTTCCCCGTATGTCTTTCCAAATGGTCCGCTTCCATCTGCATTTTCATGGTGATATAATATTACATTTTTCACATCTGTATGAAAAGGAAGTCCCTGTATATTTTCCTCTCCGAGTGAACAGTGAATACCTATCCTCGGCATATCCCGTATATCGGCAATATTACTGTGCAGCTCTTCCTGGATATACTGTGTCAGGGCATTATCATGCAAAAGGGCATACACAGCCAGATCCTGCAAGTCTTTTCCATATATTCCAAACTGCTCTGCCAGACAGACACTCATATAAGCCACACGCTTCGCATGTCTGCTTGTCACATGTACCAGTTCAGTTTCCACGCAGTCCAGTGCATAAGAGCATGCCGCCAGCAGTCCCAAAACATCCAGTTCCATAAATATCTAGTCCTCATTCCTGTTTTACTTCTATTGTATCATGTGTTATGTTAGATATACAAACTATATTCTAGGAGATCACTCAGTATGGAAAAAAAATCAAATCATTTTTCGGGACATCTCGGCTTTGTCCTTGCCGCAGCCGGCAGTGCTGTCGGAGTTGGAAACCTCTGGAGATTCCCTTACCTCGCAGCGAAAGATGGCGGCGGTCTGTTTCTGCTTATTTATTTTATTCTGGTACTCACTTTTGGGTTCACCCTGCTTACTTCTGACATTGCCATTGGCCGTCGTACCAAGAAAAGTGCCATTGGTGCCTATACGGAAATGCGCCCCAAATGGAAATTCCTGGGGATCCTGACCTTCCTTGTACCGGTTCTCATCATGACTTACTATGCAGTCATCGGCGGATGGATCACCAAGTATGCCGTTGTCTATCTGACTGGTCAGGCCAATGCTGCTGCCTCAGATGACTACTTTACATCCTTTATTACCTCTTCCACCTCACCGGTCGTTTTCGCACTGCTGTTCATGGGTGTCACTGCCTTTATCGTATACAATGGCGTACAGGATGGAATTGAAAAGGTATCCAAATGGATGATGCCAATCCTCCTGGTTCTCGTTGTCATCATTTCCATTTACTCCCTGACATTGAAGCATACAGATGCATCCGGTCAGGTACACACCGGTATACAGGGCTTTCTGTATTATCTGACTCCAAATTTTGAAGGCCTCACTGTGCAGAGATTCCTGCAGATCCTGCTGGATGCCATGAGTCAGCTTTTCTTCTCCCTCAGTGTATCCATGGGCATCATGATCACCTACGGTTCTTATGTTAAGCCTGAAGTAAACTTAAATAAAGCTGTCAATCAGATCGAGATTTTTGATACCGCTGTTGCCTTCCTTGCAGGTGCCATGATCATCCCTGCTGTCTATGTATTTTCCGGAACTGAAGGAATGGGTGCAGGTCCGAGCCTGATGTTTGTATCCCTGCCAAAGGTATTCGCTGCCATGGGAAAGGCCGGTACCTTCGTGGGAATCCTGTTCTTTGTAACAGCCATCTTCGCCACACTGTCATCCTGTATTTCCGTACTGGAATCCATCACGGCAAACTGTATGGAAATCTTCCACACAAGCCGCAAGAAAACCGTTCTTATCCTGTCAGCCATTTACCTTGCTGCTTCCGCAGTTATCACACTTGGCTACAGCATTTTCTATGTGGAAGTCAAATTACCGAACGGTTCTACCGGCCAGTTACTTGATATCATGGATTACATCAGCAACAGCGTTATGATGCCGTTTATTGCTTTTCTTTCTACTATATTAATTGGCTGGATCATGTCACCTGATTACGTCATTGACGAAATGGAACGGAACGGTGAAAAATTCCACAGGAAAAAGCTTTACCGCATTATGATCCGTTATATTGCACCGGTTCTGATGTTTATCCTGTTCCTGCAATCCACCGGAATC
>CACXDC010000224.1 GCA_902766365.1 uncultured Lachnospiraceae bacterium
ATTCTGTTTATGGGATCTTTTGGATTTGGCATTAAAGGTGCAGCGGCAGCTACCATACTGTCACAGGCAGTCAGTGCACTGCTTGCCTTTATCCTGATTCTGAAGAAATATCCACAGCTTCATTTTTCAGGTAAAGACAGGAAAACGGAAAAGGGCTTTGTGGCAGGTATGTTTGGAGCAGGGATCAGCATGGCGCTAATGAGTGCCATTTATAATATAGGAAGCGTTGTGCTGCAGGGCAGTATCAATGCACTTGGAAATCTGTATATTACAGCCCAGGTCGGAGGCAGAAAGTTGGCAGAGCTGTTTTATGTACCGGGAGTTGCCCTGGGAACCAGTACTGCTACGTATGTCAGCCAGAATGTAGGAGGAGAGAAGCGGAGCAGGATCGGGAAGGGCATGCTGTCAGCGATCGCCCTGTATGGAATCTGGTGGATCATAGCACTTTTATTTACTGTTTTTGGTGCGGAGGATGCAGTCAGGATGATTACGGGAAGTGATAACAGTGAGGTGATCCGGAATGGAGCGCTGTATCTGCAGATCAGTATTCCCATGATACCGCCAATGGCAGTACTTGTGATCGTCAGAAACGGCTTGCAGGGGATGGGACATTCTGTATCGCCACTGATCTGCAGCAGCCTGGAACTGATCGGTAAGGTAGTATTTGCACTCTTTATTGTTCCGGTGTATGGTTACTTTGCAGTGTGTATCTGCGAACCGGTAACATGGGTTGTGTGCTGTATATTTATTCTGGTATGTCTTTTCTTTGTACGAAAAGAACTGAAAGATACGGAAGAAGGAGGCTTTGAAAATGGAACCCTATAAGATGATCGCATTTGATATGGATGGAACGCTGCTGAACAGTCAGAAGGAAATTTCTGAACAGACAGTTATTGCCATGAAAAGAGCCATGGATCATGGATTTACCGTAGTGCTGAATACAGGCCGCTGCATGGCGGAACTTTATAAATATTTTGATATCATAGATATCCCTTATGTAAATTCAGTCAGTGGGGCACTGGTGCTTGACAGATATAAGAACAGGGCTGTTTTTGAACAAGGACTTACACCGGAGCTGGCGGAGAAAGTGCTGGCTATCGCAGACAAAGAGGATGTGATGATCCATATCCTGACTGAAAAATCTATTGTACAGAGAGATGCCATAGCTAAGATGGATTATTACCAGATGGGCATCTACAGAGGTATGTTTGAAAAGGTGACAGACCAGTGGGAATCTCTGATAGAAACGTATCTGAAGGATCCCTTCCCGGCAGCGAAGATCAATCTTTATCATCCGTCTACGGAAGCAAGAGAGAAAACAAGAGCACTGATCTGCGAAGCAGACCTTCCGGTAGAACTGGCGGATTCCGAGATCGCATCTCTGGAGATTTCTGCGAAGGGAATCCATAAGGGAATTGGTCTGCAGGGGCTTTGTGATTATCTGAAGATCCCCATGTCAGAGACGGTTGTCGTAGGTGATGCAGATAATGATATGGGGGCACTTAAGATGGCCGGGCTTTCTGTTGCCATGGGAAATGCCAGTGAGAAGATCAAAGCGATCTGTGATGTAACAGTGGCAGACAATGATCATGACGGCTGCAGGGAAGCCATTGAGCGGTTTTTGTTTCAGGAATAGGGAATGAGAATGAATGGCTGAATTTGATGATCGAATTTGCTGGAAAATTTGCCGGCAAATTGCTGAAATGGGAGTTGACAAAGCATTTTAGACCATGCTATAATACAATTCGTTGGTGCAAAACCACAGGCTGCTGTGGCTCAGTCGGTAGAGCGTCGCATTGGTAGTGCGGAGGTCACGGGTCCGATTCCCGTCAGCAGCTTTTTAAAACCCTTGAAGAATCAAGGGTTTTTATTTTTGCAGGAAAAGGAGCAGAATATGGAACTCTATCTGATCCGTCATGGAGAAACAGATTATAATAAAGAAAGAAAAATTCAGGGGAGCTGCGATATCCCACTGAACGAATATGGAAGAGAGCTTGCCAGAGTAACAGCAGAGGGTCTTACAGATGTTCCCTTTGATGTGATTTTTACTTCCCCTTTATGCAGGGCAAGGGAGACGGCAGAATGGATTGCAAAAGGAAGACAGATCCCTGTTTATGAAGATAAAAGACTGCAGGAGATCTGCTTTGGTGAATATGAAGGACTTTGCTGTGGCAGAAAGGAATACAATATTCCTGATGGAGGAGCTTTTTTTAATACCTTCTTTTTTGATACCAGGAACTACCAGGCACCGCCCGGAGGTGAAAGCTTTGAAGATGTGATCAGGAGGACGGGAGAATTTCTGACAGAACTTCTGCAGAAAGAAGAATATCAGGACAAAACGGTGCTTCTGTCTACCCATGGATGCGCACTGAAGGCAATACTGGCAAATATTTATCATACGCCGGTTGCAGAGTTCTGGGGTGGGGGTGTACACAAAAACTGCGCAGTGACCCATCTTTCCGTGAATGGTACAGAGTTTCAGATGATAGAAGAAGGAAAAATCTATTATACACCACAGAAATAATGAGGTAATCAGATGCAAAAGGATATGACAAAGGGGAATCCGCTGCCGATCATTCTGCAGTTTACATGGCCCCTCTTTTTGGGAAACGTATTTCAGCAGGTTTATAATGCAGTAGACTCCATGATCGTTGGAAGATTTGTGGGATCTGATGCGCTGGCAGCCGTTGGCTCCACGGGAACGATCATGTTTCTGGTGATCGGTGCGGCAACAGGACTGTCTACAGGCTTTACGGTACTGACCAGCCAGCGCTATGGGATCCATGATGAAGAAGGAATTAAGAAAAGTGTAGCAAACGGAATGCTGCTGTCAGCAATTGTTATCTTATTAATGACAGCAGCTTCACTGCTTGGAATGAAGGGGATACTGCGTCTTCTCAATACCCCGGAAAATATATTTGAGGATGCCTACACCTATATATCTATTATCTGTGCAGGCATTGTCGCCAGTGTGGCATATAACTTTTTCAGTGCCTGTCTGAGGGCGATTGGAAATAGTAAGGTGCCCCTTGTGACGCTGATCTTTTCTGCATGCCTGAATGTAGTACTGGATTTTGTACTGATCGTGGCTTTGCGGATGGGAGTGGCAGGGGCAGCGCTTGCCACGATCATTTCCCAGGGAGTATCAGCGATAATGTGCTTCCTGTATATCTGGAAAAAGGAGACCATGTTAAAGCCGGAATGGTCACAGATGCATCTTTTCCCGGAGGATACGAAGAAGCAGCTTGGTGTTGGAGTACCTATGGCACTTCAGTTTGCAATCACAGCATCAGGAACCATGGTGATGCAGGCGGCGATCAATCTGTTTGGTGCGCTGGCGGTAGCCAGCTATACGGCAGCCAGCAAGCTTCAGAACATGCTGACACAGGGCATGATGGCAATCGGACAGACCATGGCGACCTACAGTGGACAGAACTACGGGGCAGGAGAGGTTGACAGGATCAAAAAGGGTGTCAATGCCGCACTGCTGGTAGATATTGTTTATTCTGTCATTGCCGGACTGGTGGCTTATCTTGGCCTGCCTGTTCTTCTGAAGTTTTTCTTCGAGAGCGGAACAGATATGACACAGATCATGTTCTATGCCAAGAGATATACGGTACTCTGTATCCTGTTTTATATTCCGCTGTGTGTGATCTTTATTTTCAGGAATACCATGCAGGGATGCGGATATGGATTTCTGCCCATGATGGGCGGAGTGGTAGAACTGATAGCAAGGCTTCTTTGTGCTACAGTTGCCATGAAAGTGATGAGTTATTCCCTTGCCGTGTTCTGTGATCCGGCGGCATGGCTTGCAGCGGGCATCTTTACTATGGTATCCTATTTCCATGTCATAAAAAAGATAGAAAAGAGAAAAGAACTTGGAAGTACTGGTACGGCTGCAAAATAACTACATACAGGTTCTGCGGGAAGAAAACGGGGCAAAGACCTTTGGCGGAGATCAGGGATTCTTTGCAAAGACGGCGCAGGCAGATAAGAGAGAAAAGAGAAAAAGGAGCAGTGGCTGTGGAGTCATTGCTCTTTCTGATATGCTGTTTTATCTGGGAAGAAAAAGAAAGGAACTGCAGATATGGCCGCCTTCCTTTTATGAGCAGAAAGAACTGGCGGAAGCCGATTACAGAAAATGGTTTGCAGAAAGCTACCGGATGCTGCATGGGATTCCATTTTCTTCCGGGATCAGCAGCCTTTTTCTGACCTTTCGGATCAATCTCTTTTTCTTAAAGAAAAAAAGTCCTTACCGGGCATTCTGGGGACTTCGGATTTCACGGATCTATGAAAGGATCCTGCAGATGCTTCAGCAGGATATCCCTGTCATTCTCTGTATCCCGGTGATGCTTTTGCGGAAGGATAAGAAGGACGGGATCCGGTTTTATGAAAAAGAAGAGCTGGAGAGCGGGAAAATTTCTGACAGGAAAGCTAAAGTAAGCGGACATTTTGTTGTGGTAACAGGTATCCTGTCAGAAAAAGAAGAACTGTATTATGAAATATCCTCCTGGGGAAGGAAATACTATATGAAGAGAGGAGATTATGAGGAGCTTTGCAGATCTCATTTTCTCGGCAATATACTGGGTAATATCCTTGTGATCACTGCCCGGAAAGGACTTTCCCGGAATTGAGACAATATAGTATGATAAAGGATCCACCCGGAAAGGCACTCTTGTTCTTTGCCTTTCCGGTTATTCTCGGAAACCTGTTCCAGCAGTTCTATCAGATGGCAGATTCTGTGATCGTAGGGCAGTTTCTGGGGGAAAAAGCACTTGCGGCAGTAGGGGCATCCCAGGCGCTGACGACTGTTTTTGTCATGGCAGCTATAGGAAGCGGAATGGGTGCCTGTGTCGTGATCGCCGGATACCAGGGGGCGGGCAGGCCGTATCAGCTTCGTATTGCAGTCAGAACAGCACTGACAGGAGTGCTGTTTTTCAGTATTATGATCAGTCTGGCAGGTTTTCTGACAGGCAGAAAAATCCTGTATGCACTTCAAACACCAGGGGATATTTTTGAAGATGCCCTTGGATATCTTAAGATATATTTTCTTGGACTTCCCTTTTTATTCCTTTATAATATGCTATCTTCTGTATTTCATGCACTTGGAGATTCCAGAACACCGCTTTATCTGCTTTTGGTTTCATCTGCGCTTAATATTCTTGGTGATCTTTTCCTGATCTGCAGCCTGCAGACCGGGATCGCGGGTACGGCGGCAGCTACTGTGGCAGCGCAGGCCATTTCTGTGACAGCAGGACTTTTGCTTCTGAAAAGGGCACTTTCAAAAAGATATGGAATGGCATATGCTGTGACACTTAAAAAAGAAAGGTGCAAAGGACTCTGTTTTTCTTTGCCTGTGGCGAAAAGCATGTTAAAGGTAGCCCTTCCGTCAGTATTGCAGCAATCGGTAGTTTCCATAGGAGGGTTGCTGGTACAGGGAGTAGTGAACCGGTTTGGAACAGCAGCGGTGGCCGGGTATACGGCTGGCAGCCGGATCGAATCTATCTGCATTGTGCCTATGATTGCCATGGGAAATGCCATGTCTACGTTTACAGCGCAGAATCTGGGAGCAGAAAGACCGGGAAGGGTCAGGAAAGGGTATCGGGCAGCGGCCGGGATCATTATCTGCTTGGGAGCCGGGATCTGGGTTCTGCTGTTTCTGCTGCAAAGACCATTGCTTTCTTTTTTCCTGAAAGAAGGTATAGAAGGGAAGGCTTTTCTGACAGGGGAAGAATATCTTTCATTTCTTATGTTTTTCTTTGTCCTGATCGGGTTCAAAGCAATTTCTGACGGTGTGCTGAGAGGTGCGGGAGATATGATGGTATTTACTATAGCGAACCTGTTAAATCTCGGTATCCGGGTAGCATTTGCCTGCCTGATGGCAGGAAAGCTTGGGATACAGGCAGTCTGGATCGCAGTGCCGGCAGGATGGGCAGTTAATGGAATGATCTCTTTTCTGTATTACCGGTCAGGAAAAGCATTTCAGAAAAAAATACTGCAGGAACCATAGGGCTCCTGCAGTATTTTTTTCTTTATTCAGCTGCCGGTGCTTCTCCTTCTGTTGCAGGAAGAGGAGCTGCTGCAGCCTGTGCTGCAGCAGAAGCGGCAGCCATTTCACCACGCTGCTGTTCGATGATCGCATCAATATCCGGCTGCGACATATATTCCGCAGTATGGATACAGGTTTTCTGTGATGTCTGCGGTACGGTGATCGTGGAAACAGTTCCGTCTTCGTTGGTAACTTCCTGTGTTACCATGGCCGGTGCTTCCGTGCCGCTTCCCTGCTGGAGAGAAGGATCCTCTGCAGGTGTCATGGTCAGTACACCTTCAACCTTAAACGGACAGGTATCACATGCCGGAAGGTTACTGTAAGGACAAACCATACCCTGATAATGTACATCACAGCTTTCTGTTGGAACAGTGCCTTCTGCAAAGTACTCAGTTTTCAGAGTACCATCGCACAGACCGGGAATCGGAAGCTTGCCTGACTGTGAGCATACGGTTGCAGTGACGATACCACTGGGTACCTGGAAGGACTGGCTTGGCAGATCCTCGTGTACCTTGCTCATGACGGCACGCCAGAGCTTTTTGGCAAGATTACGTTCGCCGTTGCCTTTCTGAAGCTTGGCATTGTTATCATAGCCGGTCCAGACAGAAGCGGTGTAGTAGGGGGTATAACCGGAGAACCAGACATCGTTGTAATCAGATGTGGTACCTGTTTTACCGGCAATCGCCATATTACCAAAGTTAACGGAGGCACCGGTACCGGAAGTAACAACGTCTACCATGGCATCTGTCAGGAGCCATGCAGTTGTTTCCTTGATCACCTGTCTTGACTGCGGAGCAGTATTGTCCAGAATAACATTGCCATCATGGTCAAGCACTTTAGTGTAAAGCTTGGGCTTGATGTAGGTACCGCCATTTGCGATCGCGGCATAGGCGGCGGTCAGTTCCTCATTGGTAACGCCTTTGGTGATACCGCCAAGGGCCAGTGACTGCTGGATGTCGGAAAATACCTGAACTTTGCCGCCAACGGTAATTTCTTCACGTTCTACAAGAGTAGTAAAGCCAAAGTTTTTCAGGTAATCAAAACCAAGCTGAGGCGTGATCTGGGTCAGTGTTTTCACAGCGATGATATTCATGGACTGTGCAATGGCTGTACGCAGAGAGTTCAGACCTCTGTATTCGCTGCCCCACCAGTTGTTGACGGGACGTCCGTTTGCGTAATTGAAAGGTGCATCATTCATGACGGTAGCAAGAGTAAGGCCTGCACTATCAAGGGCAGGTGCGTAAACAGCTACGATCTTGAAGGTAGAACCGGGCTGACGCTTGGAATCGGTAGCACGGTTCAAGGTACGGCTGGCTTCCTTCTGGCCTCTGCCGCCTACCATGGCAACTACGTAGCCGGTACTCTGATCCTCGACTACGATGGAAACCTGTGGCTGTGGAGTCAGGGTGATATTTTCCCCATATACTTCATCGCCGGGCTCCATAACGGCAGCCTTATACTGTTCGATCGCATCATAGGCAGTTTCCTGGCTGGAATAAAGCAGGTTGAAGGAACTGTCCATCTCTTTGAAGTACTGGCGGTACATTTCTGTACTGTAGTTCTTGAAATTGCCATTGGAATCCTGTGTGGTCAGTTCATAGCTGAGCTGCCATCTGGTACCTTCCGGATAATTTTCCTCATTGGAAAAGGCTTCATCACAGATTTCCTGTACGTGAGGATCCTGTGTGGCATAAATCTTAAGACCTCCACTGTAAAGCAGGGTATATGCCTGAGTCTCGGTATAATTACCGGTCGCCATCAGATCTTCCATGATATCATCGGTAAGGGCATCCACAAAGTATGTATTTACGGTGTCCTCTTCAACCTCGGCATTGACGATCTGGATACGGGAGTAGACATCATCTGCCATAGCCTCATCAAATTCAGCCTGTGTGATGTAACCCTGCTCCAGCATATTGTTCAGTACCTTTTCACGACGCTGGGCATTGTTGTCCGGGTGGGAGATAGGGTTAAACTTGGAAGGATTCTGGGTGATACCGGCAATAACGGCACATTCCGAGAGTGTCAGGGTATTGACGGATTTGTTGAAATAACGCAGGGATGCTGCCTGTACACCAAGCGTATTCTGCCCCAGGTTAATGGTGTTCATATAGTTGACAAGGACATCATCCTTGGACATGGTCTTGGTCAGTTCGATGGCAAGATACTGTTCCTGGATCTTACGCTTGATCTTATCCATGAAGCCATCTTCCTTGGTCCAGTTGGTAAATACGTTGTTTTTCAGAAGCTGCTGGGTAATGGTACTGGCACCTTCCGTAAAGTGGAATCCGTTGCTGATACCTACATAGGCTGCACGGATGATTCCCTTGATATCAATGCCGTTGTGTTCATAAAAACGCTCATCCTCAATCGCTACAAAGGCATGGGCGAGATTCTCCGGAATCATATCCTTGGCTACAGGGATACGGTTGGAATCCTGGGCGATCAGTTTACCGATCTGATTGCCTTCCAGATCATAAACAAAGGTGGAAAATCCGGTAGGTGTGACATCAATATTTTCAATACTGGGAGCTGTATCAATGATCCCCTTAAAAACACCGATCCCGGCACTGGCACCGATGACACCGATTGCCAGAATGCCGAGAACCATCAGGTTCATGACAGCAAGCAGTAATTTCTTGCTCCATTTACGGGATGAAGCATGGAGGGATTTCTGACGTTCCTTGATCCCTTTTTTACTATAATTCATGTAATTGCCTCCATATCAGTTTTACAACATATAGAGTATACCAAAATGTGCCAGCAAAGGAAAGGTTTTTCATACTTTATTAAGAATTGTTCACCATATGATCCCGTTTTATTCAGCCTTGACAAGAGAAGAAAGCTTCCTCATAATTTAAGAAAAGAGTGGGAAAAGAGAACACAGATGGAAGAAAAAAAAGAACAGTTTTCTCCCTACCGCATACTGGTAGAAGGAGGAAGTGGTGAGATCGTAGAAAAAAAATCCCGTTTTATTGCGACCACGATGCCTGTTTCATCTGAGGAAGAGGCAGCAGCATTTATCGAGTCCATGCGGAAGAAATATTATGATGCGAGGCATAACTGCCCGGCATATATAATAGGTAGAAATCAGGAACTGACAAGATGCAGTGATGATAAGGAACCGGCAGGAACGGCCGGCAGACCGATCCTTGAGGTACTGTTGAAAGAAAACCTGACAGGGGCAGCCATTGTCGTGACCAGATATTTTGGAGGAGTGCTTCTGGGAACAGGGGGTCTTGTACGGGCTTATACAGAGGCTGCCAAGGCAGGGCTTGCAGCATCCAGAACGGCATGGATGCGTTATGGTCTTCTGCTTTCCATAAGGACAAATTATACAGATCTTGGAAAGATACAGTTCCTCCTTGCAGGAAGGGGACTGGAAGCAGAGTGTATCTATACGGAGAATGTGGAGATACAGGTCAGAGTACCGGCAGAAGAGAAAGATTTTCTCCTGAAGGAACTGACAGAAGGAACAGCCGGAAGGGCTTCGTTCCAGATCCTGGAAGAGGGGTATTACAGGGATTTTACCTGAATCTGACACAGATCTTACGGCAAAATCCGTTGACAAAAAGAGACAGGTGGTCTAAAGTAAATCTGGTGATCAAATATCCGTAAAATGGGTATAACACATAGTAGGATTCTTCGAAAGGTGGTGGTTTTTATGAGTAAAAGTTCACAGTCAGGCAATGCGGACATACCTCCTCATGAACGGAGCATAAAAATCACATATAAAGGAGATATACTATGGATATGGAAGAGATCAAGGATCTGGAAGTAATCAGGGAATTACTGGAAACCAGGCAGTATACAAACCTCCGTCAGAAGGTAGCTGAGATGAATACCGCCGATGTTGCGGCCATTCTGGAAGAGATGGAGGAGGAAGAACTTTTAAAGGTATTCCGTATATTGCCAAAGAGCATGGCAGCAGATGTGTTTTCCTATCTGGAAGTGGATCATCAGCAGATGATCATCACCAGTCTGTCTGATAAGGAAGCTGCAAACATCATTGACAATCTGATGGCGGATGATGCGACAGACCTTCTGGAAGAGATGCCTGCCAATGTAGTAAAGAAGCTTCTGGCAAATGCCAGTGCAGATACAAGAAGAGATATCAATCATCTTCTGCGTTATCCGGAGGATTCCGCCGGCAGTATCATGACTGTGGAGTATGTGGATCTGAAGGAAAATATGACGGTACAGGATGCCATTAACCGGATCAGACAGGTAGGTGTGGACAGTGAGACCATCAATATCTGTTATGTACTGGATGCCAAGCGTACGCTGGTAGGAACTGTAGCACTCCGTTATCTGCTGATCACACCACCTGATGCCATTATCGGAGAGATGATGCATGAGAATGTGGTATTCATCAATACCATGATGGATCAGGAGGAGGTTGCCAGACAGTTCCAGAAATATGACTTTACGGCGATGCCCGTTGTAGACAATGAAAACCGTCTGGTAGGTATTATCACCGTCGATGATATCGTGGATATTCTGCAGGAAGAGGCCACAGAGGATATCGAAAAGATGGCGGCTATCGTACCTACCGATAAGCCTTATATGAAGACCACGGTGTTTGAAACCTGGAAAAAAAGGATTCCGTGGCTTTTACTGCTGATGATCTCAGCAACCTTTACAGGAAGCATCATTACTTCCTTCGAGGATGCCCTGAGTGCCTGTGTGGTGCTGACTGCCTATATCCCCATGCTGATGGATACCGGCGGAAATGCGGGCGGGCAGGCCAGTGTTACGATCATCCGTGGACTTTCCCTGAATGAGATTGAGTTTAAGGATGCGTTCAAGGTGGTCTGGAAGGAAGCAAGAGTAGCGGTGCTGTGTGGTCTGACGCTGGCAGCAGCGAACTTTGTGAAGCTTCTGCTTTTTGACAGAGTAACGATCGCAGTTGCAACAGTAGTATGTCTTACACTTGTAGCAGCTGTATTTATCGCCAAGATCATTGGATGTCTGCTTCCGATGATCGCCAAGAAGATCGGATTTGACCCGGCAGTTATGGCAAGTCCTTTCATTACTACGATCGTAGATGCGCTGTCACTGCTGATTTATTTCAGCATTGCCACAGCAATCATGCACATATGATGAAAATTACAGAGAAGTGCTCTGTACAGTGAATAAAATAAAAGACAGAAATCCCGGAAAGATCATTCTTTCCGGGATTTTTTCATTCTACCTGTTTTTAATTATTATCTGCCTGGGCAGCCAGGGAAGCCTGACGCATGGCAGCACGTTTCCTCATGGTAGGATCCAGGATCTTCTTACGGATACGAAGGCTCTTCGGTGTAACCTCCAGGAGCTCATCGGTATCAATGAAATCAAGAGCCTGTTCAAGGCTTAATACCTTGGGCGGTGTCAGACGAAGTGCTTCATCGGCACTGGAAGAACGGGTGTTGGTAAGCTGTTTCTTTTTGCAGACATTCAGTTCAATGTCTTCTCCACGGCCGTTCTGACCAACTACCATACCGGAGTATACCTTTTCACCGGGGCCGATGAAGAGAGTACCACGCTCCTGTGCATTATAAAGACCATAGGTAATAGCCTCACCGGCTTCGAAAGCGATCAGGGAACCCTGCTTTCTGTACTGGATCTCGCCCTTGAAAGGACCATAACCGTCAAATACGGTATTCATGATACCATTTCCCTTGGTATCTGTCATAAATTCACCACGGTAACCAATAAGGCCTCTGGCAGGAATGGAGAACTCAAGACGGGTATAACCACCGGTTGCACTTCCCATGCTGCGCAGTTCACCCTTTCTCTGGCTCAGCTTCTCAATGATGGAGCCGGAGAATTCATCCGGTACATCGATGTAGCAGAGCTCCATAGGCTCCAGCTTCTTGCCGTTTTCATCTGTTTTATAAAGAACTTCAGCCTTGCTGACTGCAAATTCATAGCCTTCACGGCGCATATTTTCGAGCAGGACAGACAGATGCAGCTCACCACGTCCGGAAACCTTGAAGGATTCTGTGGTATCGGTTTCCTCCACACGCAGGGAAACGTCTGTGTTCAGCTCACGGAACAGTCTGTCACGGAGATGACGGCTTGTAACATATTTACCTTCCTGACCGGCAAGCGGAGAGTCATTGACGATGAAATGCATGGCAATGGTAGGCTCTGAAATCTTCTGGAAAGGAATAGGAACCGGGTTATCTACGGAGCAGAGGGTATCTCCGATATGGATATCTGCGATACCGGAAATGGCAACGATGGAACCGATGCCTGCTTCCTGAACCTCAACCTTGTTCAAACCGTCAAATTCATAAAGCTTGCTGATCTTGACTTTCTTCATCTTGTCAGGCTCGTGATGGTTCACGATCACAACTTCCTGATTGACCTTTACGGAGCCGTTGTCTACCTTGCCGACGCCGATACGGCCGACATATTCATTATAATCAATCGTACTGATCAGAACCTGGGTTCCGGCATCGGGATCACCTTCAGGAGCCGGGATATAATCAAGGATCGTCTCAAATAAGGGAACCATATTTGTACCGGGCTCATCCATATCAAGAGAGGCAGTACCGGCCTTTGCCGAAGCAAAGACAAAGGGACAGTCAAGCTGTTCTTCACTGGCCTCCAGATCGATAAACAGCTCCAGAACCTCGTCGATCACTTCAGCAGGTCTTGCTTCCGGACGGTCGATCTTATTGATGCAGACAATAACAGGAAGCTTCAATTCCAGTGCCTTGCGGAGAACGAATTTGGTCTGGGGCATGGCACCTTCAAAAGCATCTACCACAAGGATAACACCGTTTACCATCTTAAGGACACGTTCTACTTCGCCGCCGAAGTCTGCATGTCCGGGTGTATCGATAATATTGATCTTTGTATTCTTGTAAGTTACCGCAGTATTTTTGGAAAGGATCGTAATACCACGTTCCCGTTCGATATCATTGGAGTCCATAACTCTTTCGGCTACTTCCTGATTCTCACGGAAGACACCGCTCTGTTTCAAAAGCTCGTCAACCAAGGTGGTTTTGCCATGATCGACGTGGGCAATAATGGCAACGTTTCTGATATCTTCTCTTTTCTGTTTCATAATCTCCTCCATCTGACATAAACACTATTTCGTAGTATAACACCGGTAAATAAGCCTTGTAAAGTGTCAGAATGTCGATTTTATGCGGTAAATAAAGGTTCTTCTTTGGCAAAAGAGATGATATATATTTATTACATGCAAAGAAAAACCAAAGTGTAAAAGGAGAAGAGCGATGACAGATAAGGTAATTGAAAACAACCAGGTGGTAATCATGGGAGAAATTGTCAGTGACTTTTCATTCAGCCATGAAATTTTCGGGGAAGGATTTTACATGGTAGAAGTAAAAGTGGAAAGACTGAGCGATTCCAGTGATATTATTCCTCTGATGGTTTCAGAGAGGCTGATCGATGTAAAAGCTGATTACAGGGGACAACTGATCATGGTCACAGGACAGTTCCGTTCCTATAACCGTCATGAGGAAAGAAAGAACAGGCTGGTTCTTTCCGTGTTTGCCAGAGAAATTGAATTTGTTGATGAGATTGAAGAAAGTGCAAAGACCAACCAGATCTATCTGGATGGGTATATCTGCAAGGAGCCGGTTTACCGGAAGACACCGCTTGGGAGGGAGATCGCAGATCTTCTGCTTGCGGTAAACAGACCCTATGGAAAGAGTGATTATATCCCCTGTATCTGCTGGGGAAGAAATGCCAGATATGCCAATCATTTCCATGTGGGAACCAGATGTGAGATTTTTGGGAGGATCCAGAGCAGGGAATATATGAAGAAGCTGTCAGAGGAGCAGGCAGAGAAGAGGATTGCCTATGAGGTTTCCGTCAGTAAGCTGGAACTTCTGGAGGAGCCGGAGGATACGCCCCTTCATGCATAATTTTTTTCAAAAAGCCGGGAAAAGCAGCGTAAAGTTGCTTTTCTCACCTGACTGTGATATGATGAGCCGTAAGTTTCTATAGAATTTTCATATGAGGTGTGTTTATGAAACAGGGGCTGATACATATATACAGCGGAGATGGACACGGCAAGAGTCCGGCAGCACTTGGCAAGGCAGTGATGGCTGCAGCAGCCGGTGAAAGAGTTGTGATCATTCAGTTTTTAAAGGGCAGAGGGCTGCAGGATACTGAGTTTATCAGGAGACTCGAGCCGGAGATCAAGATCTTCCGCTTTGAAAAGAGTGAGACTGATTTTGTGACACTTTCTGAAGATAAGAAGAGGGAAGAAGTCATCAATATCAAGAATGGTCTGAATTTTGCCAAGAAAGTGCTTACTACGGGGGAATGCGATCTGCTGATCCTGGATGAGGTACTTGGACTGATCGATAATGAGATCATTACCGTGGAGGATCTGAAGAATCTTCTGGAAGCAAGGGATGGCGAAACAGACATTATCATGACAGGAATTTCCTTAAATGATGATCTGTGTCTGATCGCTGATGAGGTTTCCAGGATAGAAACACTGAAATTTAAACGCTGGTAGGAAAAAGCATTTTTTGCAATAGCAAGAGCAGGATATCATAGCATCTGCGCATTGACAGGAGTCAGGCGAGGTGCTATGATTTGTTTATAACAAAACAGCAGTACGTTCTGCCACAGGCAGCGGGCTGTATGGACAATTTGATAGATGAGATAGAGGTTGCGTATTTTAAGAGTAGTTTTTTGGATGTGGCAGGCACAGAGGAAGGAAAATGAAAGGAAAACACGCCGAAAGAATTCGGAGGCACTGCAGATGGATTCTTGGGCATACAGTTAAGAGCTGTATGACTGTCATCAGATTCTGATGGGGCGCTATCCGATGAAAGAGATGTAAGTCGGCGCCATTTTTCGCCGGCTATTTTTTTACCACAGTTCAGCTACATAACAATATTCAAGGAGGCAGTCAATATGGCAGTTTTTACAGGAGCAGGAGTAGCAATCGTTACCCCCTTTAAGGATAACGGGGAGGTAAATTATGAGAAGTTCGCAGAAATGGTAGAGTATCAGATCGAGAATGGTACGGATGCGATCATCGTCTGCGGAACCACCGGAGAATCTTCCACACTGACACATGAGGAGCATCTGGATGTGATCCGCTACTGTGTGGAGAAGGTAAATGGCAGGATCCCGGTCATCGCAGGAACCGGTTCCAACTGTACGGAAACAGCGATCTATCTTTCCACAGAGGCTGAAAAATACGGCGTGGACGGACTTCTTCTGGTAACTCCTTATTACAATAAAGCAACCCAGAAGGGCTTATACCAGCATTTCAAGGCAGTAGCAGATTCCGTTAAGATTCCGGTTATCCTTTATAATGTGCCGAGCCGTACAGGCTGCAATATCGCTCCGGAAACTGTTGTGAAGCTCTGTACTGAAGTGGAGAATATCGTAGGTGTCAAGGAAGCAAGCGGAAACTTAAGCCAGATCGTGAAGCTGATGTCCCTGGCAGACGGTAAGGTAGATCTGTATTCCGGTAATGACGACCAGATCACTCCTCTGCTTGCACTTGGCGGCAAGGGTGTGATCTCCGTTCTTTCCAATGTGGCACCCAGACAGACACATGAGATCTGTGCGAAGTTCTTTGCAGGAGATGTGGCTGGAAGCTGCGCAGAACAGCTCCGTGCGATCCCTCTCTGCAATGCCCTGTTCTGTGAGGTAAATCCGATCCCCGTAAAGAAGGCACTGAACCTGCAGGGAAGAGGAGCCGGTGTTCTTCGTATGCCGCTTTGCGAGATGGAAGAAGAGAACGCAGCAAAGCTTGAAAAGGCCATGAAGGATTACGGCATTTTATAAGAGGCTATATTATAAGGAAGAAAGAGGAACAGAAAATGGTAAATGTGATCATGCATGGCTGCAATGGAAAGATGGGACACAATATCGCTGCCCTGATTGCAGACGATCCTGAAATTACACTGGCAGCAGGCGTAGATGCTTTCGATGAAGGAAAGAATCCCTTTCCGGTTTTCAAGGATATCAGAGAATGTGATGTGGAGGCAGATGTCATCATTGATTTCAGCGCAGCACCGGCAGTAGATAACCTGCTTACTTACTGTGAAGAGAAGAAAGTTCCCTGTGTGCTCTGTACAACAGGACTTTCAGGGGAGCAGCTTCAGAGAGTGGAAGAGGTTTCAAAGAAGGTGGCGATCCTGAAGTCTGCCAATATGTCTCTTGGCATCAATATGCTGTTAAAGCTTCTGAAGGAAGCAGCAAAGACACTGGTACCGGCAGGATATGATATTGAGATCGTAGAGAAACATCATAATCTGAAAAAGGATGCACCGAGCGGTACGGCACTGGCTCTTGGCGATACGATCAACGAAGAGTTTGACAATGAATTTGACTACGTGTTTGACAGAAGCACCAGAAGAGAAGTAAGACCGAAGAAGGAGATCGGCTTTGCATCCGTCAGAGGCGGCACGATCGTAGGAGATCATGATGTGATCTTTGCGGGAACAGATGAGGTGATCACCTTTTCCCACAGTGCCTATTCCAAGGCTGTTTTTGCAAAAGGGGCGATCCAGGCTGCAAAATATTTAAAAGGTAAGCCTGCAGGTCTTTACAATATGAGCAATGTGATAGATAATAAATAGTAAGAGAAAAGGAATGGTTTTTGATGAAATGGCCATTCCTTTTTTAATCTAAAAGGGGGAGGGCTATAAGGCCCGTAAAAAGTATGAACGAACTGGAATTAAAATATTTAAAAAGCCTTGCGCATCAATATCCCAATATTGCGGCGGCTTCGACAGAGATCATCAACCTGCAGGCAATCCTGAACCTGCCGAAAGGAACCGAGCATTTCCTGACAGATATCCATGGGGAATACGAACAGTTTAACCATGTGCTGAAGAATGGTTCCGGTGCCGTCAAAAGAAAGATTGATGAGGTGTTTGGCAACACCTTAAGCAGCAGGGACAAGAAAGCCCTTGCCACACTGATCTATTATCCGGCAGAGAAGCTGGATCTTGTGATGCAGGAAGAGGACAATATCGAGGACTGGTACAAGATCACCCTGCACAGACTGGTACAGGTAACCAAGCGTGTAGCTTCCAAGTATACCAGATCCAAGGTAAGAAAGGCCCTGCCGAAGGACTTTGCCTATATTATCGAAGAGCTGATCACAGAAAAGGCAGAGGTTTCCGATAAGGAAGGCTATTATAATGAGATCATCCATACCATTATCCGGATCGGACGGGCACCAGATTTCATCATCGCCCTGAGCAATCTGATCCAGAGACTGGTTATCGATCATCTGCATATCGTAGGGGACATTTATGACAGAGGACCGGGTCCCCACATTATCATGGATACACTGATGAAGTATCATTCTGTGGATATCCAGTGGGGAAATCACGACATCGTGTGGATGGGTGCTGCCTGCGGACATCTTGCCTGCATTGCAACAGTCATCCGTATCGCAGCAAGATATGGAAGTCTGGATACGCTGGAGGACGGCTATGGCATCAATCTGATCCCGCTTGCCACTTTTGCCATGGAGACTTATAAGGATGTGAACTGTGATACCTTTGCAATCAAGTTCAATACCGATTATGATACCAAGGATCTGAGCCTTGACATGAAGATCCACAAGGCCATTTCCATTATCCAGTTCAAGCTGGAAGGACAGGTCATCAGGAAACATCCCGAATTTGAAATGGATGACAGGCTTCTCCTTGACAAGATCGATTATGACAAAAAGACAGTACGGATCGGGGATAAGGAATATGCCATGTCTGATGTGGAATTCCCTACTGTTGACAGGAATGATCCTTATAATCTGACGCCGGAGGAAGAGCAGGTCATGGCAAGGCTGCGGCAGGCTTTCCTGAAATGTGAGAAGCTTCAGAAGCATATCCGTTTCCTGTATACCAACGGCAGCCTGTACAAGGTACATAATTCCAACCTTCTGTATCATGGCTGCGTACCGGTAGATGAGGAAGGAAATTTCAAATCCGCTAGTGTAGAGGGGAAGGAGTATAAAGGCAAGGCGCTGTATGATGTGCTCGACAACTGCGCAAGAAAAGGCTATTATGCCAAGAACGAGCCGATCGAAATGTACCGGGCACAGGATCTGATCTGGTATATCTGGGCAGGCCCCAACTCTCCGGTCTTTGGCAAGGACAAGATGGCTACCTTTGAGCGGTACTTTATTGCAGACAAAGAAACTCATAAGGAAGTGAAGAACAGCTATTATTCATTGCTGGATAACGAAGAATTCCTGAATAAGATACTGGCAGAATTTGGTCTCAGCACCAGAAACTCCCATATCATCAACGGACATGTACCGGTAGAACTGAAAAAGGGAGAATCTCCCATCAAGTGTGACGGCAAGCTGCTGATCATCGATGGTGGCTTCTCCAAAGCATATCAGAGCAAAACCGGAATAGCAGGCTATACACTGGTAGCCAATTCCCATGGTATGCGTCTGGTAGCCCATGAGCCTTTTGAATCCACAGAGGCAGCGATCCTGCATGAATCGGATATCTTTTCAGATACGACGATCGTAGAGACATCCTATGACAGGATCCTGGTTGCGGATACCGATATCGGCCGGGAGCTGAGAGAGAGCATCGCACAGCTTGAGCTGCTCCTTGATGCTTACCGGGATGGTACGATCATTGAGAAGTAGAAACATAAAAAGAGCTGCCCATTTCCGGGACAGCTCTTTTTACATTCCTTCTGAAAAGGTCATACCAGATAGATACAGATGGAAAATCCGGTGTGGATTATCTTTTCACAGGTGAAGCAGAGGGGGATGCAGAGGCCCTTACATTTCCGTTAGCATTGCTTCCGGCAGTATTTCCACCGGCAGTATTGGTACCAGCAGTGCCGGAATCGGAATTGGAGCTTCCTGTAATGGAATCTGTTACATCATCAATACCGTCGGTTACGCCATTTACAACATCATCCACACCATCTGTCACGCCGTCTATTGCATCACCAACGGCATTTCCGGCGTCATCAAGGAGAGAGTCTCCATCACCGGCAGTTACATCGTTGACTGCATCATTGACATCATCTGTGATATTGTCATTGCCACCAGTTACATTATTTCCGGTTCCGGCAGCATTATTAGCCGGGGAGCCTGTGACAGTTCCCTGATTGTTTTCGGTTGCAGCGTTCCCTGCCATATCATTTGCAGAGTTGCTGTTCTTGTTGTTTCCGCAGGCAGCAAGTGCCATAGTCATGGAAAGCAGCATAGCTGCAACAAACAGCTTTTTCGATCCTTTCATCATAATACCTCCTGTCTAAGGCTGAAAGATGCCTTTCTTAAGAACTGCAAATGATCAGTTCTGTTGCTATTATGTGCATTCTGTATTAAAATAATTCGTAATGGATAAAGTTACGAGTGATCATACAAACAGAATTTTCAGACAGAACAAAGGAGATATTTGTGTCATCAGATGACAGAATAAAAACAGGAATGAAACAGAAGAATATTAATTATAAAAAAGAAACAGCAGACATAAATACTGTTGCAAAAGCATTAACAGCTGTTTATACAGGGGTATTTTGCATTGACCTTGTGAATGACAGCTATCAGGTTATTCATTCACCGGAGACAATTCAGGTCATGCTGAGTGGAATAGAGTCAGCCCAGCAGGCAATCAACCTGGCCATTCAGAAAACAGTCTGTGAAGAAGAACTTCTGGATATGCTCACCTTTGTGAATCTGAGAACTGTTTCCAAGAGAATGGGAACGGAACAATGTCTGAATACGGAATATCAGGGAACGATGTCAGGCTGGGTAAGAGGAAGCTTTATCGAGGCAGAGCGGGATCAAAAGGGTGAATTAAGTAAGGTCCTTTATACCTATCAGGCAATCAACGAAGAGAAGAAAAAAGAGCTGGATCAGATCAGGGAACTGGAAGAAAATTATCGTCTGACAGAAAAACAGAATGAGGAGAGAACCGCATCACTGGAAGAAGATAAAAGAATCCTGACTGAAGATAAAAGAGCTCTTGCTGATGATCTGCAGTATCAGAATAACTTTACGAAAATTGTTATGGAACAGATCAACTGCGGCATTATGGCTTATTCCATTCCAGGACGAAATCTGCTTCAGATCAATAAAGAGGCAATGCGTATTTATGGATTTAAGGATTTTGAGGAGGCAGGCAGAGAACTTGCCAGGCCCAGAAAAAATATCAGGATCCCGAGTGAAACGGACAGACAGAAACTTTTATCACTGCGTGAACAGGAAGGCCCTGTTACATATCAGTTCCTGGTAAATGAGGGACAGCCGGATGAGATGCAGATTCTGGCAGAAAGTAAATCCCTGGCAGGAAGGCATGGAGGAAGAGTTATTATTTCTACCTTTATGGATGTGACACATGTGATGAATCTGGAGGCAGACAAAGTATCGTTGACAGCGGACAATGCGAGCCTGACGGCAGATAATGCGAGCCTGACGGCAGATAATGCGACACTGACAGCAGACAACGCAACACTGACAGCAGACAATGCAACACTGACGGCGGACAATGCGAGCCTGACAGCAGACAACGCAACACTGACAGCAGACAATGCGAGCCTGACGGCAGACAACGCAACGCTGACAGCAGATAACCTGACACTGACAGGAGCCAATACGGAACTGTCACAGGCAATAGAAGCGGTACATGCCATGCTGAGTGCCGGTTCGTATATCTGTACTTATGATGCAGAAGGGAAAAAGCTGTTGCATATCAAGTATTCAGAGGCACTGAAGCAGCTTTATGGATATACAGGAGAGGATGAGCTCGCAGGTGACAGTGACCAGCAGTTCTGGCTGAAAGGCATTCTGCCGGAAGACCTGAACTATGTGAAGGACAGCTATTATGCAGCACTCAGAGATTATTCCGGGAATACTTCTTATGATGTGACTTACCGCTGTAAAAGAAAAGATGGTGAGATCAGGTGGATGCGGGCAGCAGGTTATGTGCTTCGTAGAGCAAATGGATCGCCGATTACCTGCTATGGACTGGTAATGGATGTAAATGAACAGAAAAAAGCAGCCGACAGGATAGAAGAGGCGCTGACTCAGGCCAGACTTGCCAATGAAGCCAAAACATCGTTTCTTGCCAGAATGTCACATGATATCAGAACTCCGCTCAATGGAATACAGGGGCTGATTGAAATAAATGAAAAACATGCAGATGATATTGCATTTACAACTCAAAACCGAAGAAAGGCGAAAACAGCAGCAGATCATCTGCTTTCACTGATCAATGATGTTCTGCAGTTAAGCAAACTGGAAGATCCGGACATTGAACTTGCCAGGGAGCCATTTCACCTGCCGGAGCTTCTGGATGATGTATTTACGATCATAGAACTGAGGGCGAACGAAAATGGGATCACTGTCAGCCGCTCAGATGATCCGGAAATCAGAAATTACTCGTACATGTGGGGCAGCCCGCTGCATGTAAGGCAGATTTTTATTAATATTCTTGGTAATTCTGTTAAATATAACCAGAAAAACGGCAGTATCAGAACACAGGCGGCAGTAGAGAAGATTGGTGAGGACCGGATCCTGCTCAAGGTAGTTATTTCTGATACCGGCATAGGAATGAGTGAAGAGTTCCAGCAGCACTTATTTGATCCTTTTACAAGAGAGCATGAAGGAAATATGGAGAAGTGTGAAGGAACCGGACTTGGCATGTCCATAGTAAAGCAACTGATCGATAAAATGGGAGGAACGATACAGGTAGAAAGTAAGGTAAATGTGGGTTCCAGATTTACGGTAGAGATTCCTTTTGAAACTGCTACGATAGCAGATATGGCGAAGATAGAGGAAAACAGAGAACCGGGGGATATTACCGGGAAACATATTCTGCTGGTGGAAGATAACGAGCTGAATATTGATATTGCTGAAATCCTGCTGACAGATGCCGGAGCAGTTGTGACAAAGGTGATCAACGGGCAGCAGGCAGTTGATACTTTCCGGGAGAATGAACCGGGTACTTTTGACGTGATCCTGATGGATGTAATGATGCCGGTAATGAACGGATATGAGGCAACCAGACAGATCCGGGCATTAGACAGAAAGGATGCCGGAGAGATCCCGATTCTTGCGATGACAGCAAATGCGTTTGCAGAAGATATCGAGAAGGCAAGGCAGGCAGGGATGAATGATCATCTGGCAAAGCCTTTGGATATCAGGAAGATGCTGTCCGTGATCGCAAGATATCTGAAGTGATGCGACTCCGGGCTGGATATGCAGAAAAAATTTGATGGGCAGATAAGGAGAAGAGAATGAGGTTCAGACCCTGTATTGATATTCACAATGGAAAGGTAAAACAGATCGTAGGGGGAAGCCTGAAGGATACAGGAGATCAGGCAGAAGAGAATTATGTTTCAGAGCAGGATGCTGCTTTTTTTGCCAGATTATATCAGGACAGGAATCTTACAGGCGGGCATATCATTCTTTTAAATCCGGCAACTTCAGAATTTTATGGACAGACGAAAAAGCAGGCGTTAAGTGCACTGCGTGCCTATCCGGGAGGCTTACAGATCGGCGGGGGAATCACACCGGATAATGCAGGGGAATATCTGGAGGCAGGTGCAAGCCATGTGATCGTAACATCTTATGTGTTCAGGGATGGAAAGCTTCATTATGACCGGCTGCAGGAGATGGTGAAAGCAGTTTCAAAGAACAGGCTTGTACTGGATTTAAGCTGCCGGAAACA
>CACXDC010000225.1 GCA_902766365.1 uncultured Lachnospiraceae bacterium
TGCCGGCAGTGGGACTTGAACCCACACGTGGTTGCCCACAACAGATTTTGAGTCTGCCTCGTCTGCCATTCCGACATGCCGGCAAATAAGTAAATACCTGTATTCACAGCCGAATACTATATTAACATATCCGGCTGTTATTTACAAGGTTAAAATTATTGCCAGATTTCCTACTCTGTCACATCGAAATCGATTTTTTCATATACAGGAAGGACATCCAGCGTTGCAAAATAATCCCTGGGTGTTTCTGCCCTGCGGATCATGGTCACATCACCATTTTCCTTTAAAAGAAGCTCTGCACATTTCAGCTTACCATTATAATTATATCCCATAGCATAACCATGTGCACCCGCATCATGCAGTACCAGATAATCTCCCATATCAATCTTCGGAAGCATTCTGTCTATTGCAAACTTGTCATTGTTTTCACAAAGAGAGCCTGTTACATCATACATATGATCGCAGGGCTCATCTTCTTTGCCAAGAACCGTGATATGATGATACGCGCCATACATGGCAGGACGCATCAGGTTAACTGCACAGGCATCTACACCAATATATTCCTTATGGGTATGTTTCTCATGGATCGCCTTTGTCACAACCTGCCCGTAAGGCCCCATCATAAAACGGCCCATCTCAGTATAAATCGCAACATCTCCCATTCCCGCCGGAACAAGGATCTCTTCATAAACCTTTCTGACTCCTTCTCCGATCACCCGGATATCATTAGGCATCTGATCCGGTCTGTAGGGAATCCCCACACCGCCGGAAAGATTGATAAACCGGATATCTGCTCCGGTTTCCTTTTCCAGCTTTACAGCAAGTTCAAAAAGTTCTCCTGCAAGCTGCGGATAATATTCATTGGTCACAGTATTGCTGGCAAGAAATGCATGGATACCAAAGTGCTTTACTCCCTTTTCCTTGAGGATCCGGAATCCCTCAAACATCTGCTCTGTGGTAAATCCATACTTTGCATCTCCCGGGTTATCCATGATACCGTTGCTCATCTGGAATACCCCGCCCGGATTGTACCGGCAGCTCATGGTTTCCGGCAGTTTTCCAAGGATTCCTTCTACAAACTCAATATGTGTGATATCATCCAGATTGATAATAGCTCCGATCTTGTCTGCGTAAGCATATTCTTCCGCCGGAGTATCATTGGAAGAAAACATGATATCACTTCCCGGCAATCCCATTGCTTTACTGAGCATCAGCTCTGTCAGGGAAGAACAGTCACAGCCACAGCCATATTCCCGCAAGATCTGGATCAGCGCCGGATTTGGTGTTGCCTTTACTGCAAAATACTCTTTGAAACCTTTATTCCAGGAAAAAGCCTCCTGAACGGCTCTGGCATTTTCACGGATTCCCTTTTCATCATAGAGATAAAATGGTGTAGGATATTTCTTTGCAATCTCCTCTGCCTGTTGTTTTGTAATAAATGGTACCTTTTTCATGTTACTTTTGTCTTCTCCTTCCGTAAGCTGTCCTGTGTCAGATATTTTCTATTTGCCAGTCGATCGGTTCAATTCCATTCTTTTCAAGGAACGCATTGGCCTGGCTGAAGTGCCTGCATCCAAAGAATCCTCTGTAAGCAGATAACGGACTTGGATGAGGTGCTTTTAAAATCAGATGTTTGCTGTTTGTCAGCATCGGGATCTTACTCTGTGCCGGTCTTCCCCAGAGCAGATATACGATCGGTCTGTCCTGTGCATTGACCGCCTCGATCACAGCGTCAGTAAACTGTTCCCAGCCCTTTCCCTGATGGGAATTAGCCTGATGTGCCCGTACAGTCAGTACCGTGTTCAAAAGAAGCACTCCCTGATCCGCCCACTTCTTCAGATAACCATTATTGGGAATGTAGCATCCAAGATCATCATGCAGTTCCTGATAAATGTTGACAAGCGATGGCGGAATATCCTTCTGTGTCGGCAGCACAGAAAAGGACAGGCCATGTGCCTGGTTTTCATTATGATAAGGATCCTGTCCAAGGATCATGACCTTCACTTTACTTAATGGTGTAAAATGAAATGCATTAAAGATATCCTCTGCCGGAGGATAAATGATCCTTGTATCATACTCATGCTTCACGAATGTATAAAGTTCTTTATAATATGGCTTGGCAAATTCCTGTTTAATGCAGGGCAGCCAGTCATTATCTATCATTGCCATAATCGAACGGATACTCCTTTGTCATGCAGGTATTTTTTTACATCTCCGATCTCCAGTTCCTTGTAATGGAACAGAGAAGCTGCCAGTGCCGCTTCCGCCTTTCCTTCTGTCAGAGCCTCATAAAAATGTTCCATGGTTCCTGCGCCGCCGGAAGCAATGACTGGAATTGATACACTTTCTGCTACTTTTCTTGTCAGTTCAATATCATAGCCAGCCTTAGTGCCATCACAGTCCATACTGGTAAGAAGGATCTCTCCTGCACCAAGCTTTTCTGCCTGCACAGCCCACTCAACAGCATCAATCCCCATATCGATCCTGCCGCCATTTTTAAAAATATGCCAGCTCCCATCCGGGCATCTCTTGGCATCAATCGCCACAACAACGCACTGGCTTCCAAACTTTTCCGCAGCTTCACTGATCAGCGGTGGATTCATGAGCGCCGCCGAATTAACAGCTACCTTATCTGCTCCTTCCCGAAGGATCATCCTGAAGTCATCCACGCTCCGGATACCTCCTCCTACTGTAAAAGGGATAAACACCGTTTCTGCCACACGCCTTACCATTTCTGTTTTAATATTTCTGGCATCGGAAGATGCGGTGATATCAAGAAATACCAGTTCATCAGCACCCGCCTTATCATAGATCCTGGCTACCTCTACGGGATCCCCGGCATCTCTTAAGTTTACAAAATTGGTTCCTTTTACCACACGTCCATTATTGACATCCAGACAGGGAATGATTCGTTTCGTATGCATTCTGTCAGCCCTCCCTCTGCAGTGAAAGAAAATTCTTCAATATAGTAAGTCCCACAGAGGAACTTTTCTCCGGATGGAACTGGCATCCAAACAGATTTCCCTTCTCAATGGAAGCATGGATTCTGGTACTTCCATACTCTGCCTCTGCAGTCACGATCTTAGGATCCTTTGCTTTCAGGTAATAGGAATGCACAAAGTAAACATAAGAATTTTCCGGGATACCTTCAAACAGTCTTCCCGGATTCGGATAAGTCAGGGAATTCCACCCTATGTGTGGAATCTTGAGTCCCGGTTCATCCGGTATCTTCAGGATCTCTCCATCCAGCAGGGCAAGCCCCCTGACGCCATCACTTTCATCACTTCTTTCAAACATCAGTTGCATTCCAAGGCATATTCCAAGGAAAGGTGTCCCATCATCAACTACTTTTCTGATTACATCAACAAGACCGTATCTGCAAAGCTTTTCCATCGCATCGCCAAAGGCACCTACCCCAGGCAAAATCACCCTGTCTGCCTGTTCAATAATCTTTTCATCCCGGGTAACAACCGTATCTTCTCCGAGAAATAGCAATGCTTTTTCCACACTTTTGATATTTCCGGCATCATAGTCAATTATTGCTGTCATCCGCAAATCCTCCTGCTGTCATCTGTGGTTTTCTAAAAAGAACTGTCCGCATTTTCCATCAGATCCTCTTCCTCGGGAAGAAGATCTGGCAGTTGCTCTGTCACATTCTCTGTCTCTTCCGTTCCTTCTGTTTCAGAATCCGGAAGCTTTCCGTTATTGATCAGACTGTAAACTGCCTCGCTGTAATCATCATCGCTTTCATAGGAATTTACTTCTCTTGCAGTTGCCTCATCAACCTGGAACTGACTTTGAAGTGTGTCAACGATCTGCTGATAAAGTATGGCAAGCTCATTCTCTACACCATAAATATTTCCATCTGACATAACAGTATCATACACAGCAATCCCGGATAAAAGTGCATCCAATGCCTGTGCCCGGTTTCCTGTTCTCTCATTAATCTGATAAGAATCCAGTTTTCTCTGAAGCTTCTCTACCACGGCAGCTCTGTTTAAAAGAACCGTGTCGCTCTCCCCAAGACCTTTTCCATGCAGATTCTGATAAACAGTCACATAATCCCCATCATAAAAAGCATTTCTGGCTTCTCTTCTGTCAATAAAATCCGGCAGAAAAATTCCAAGCAGTAAAACTGCAGCAATCACTGTTGCGTCAAAAGCGATCAATGTAAGCAGTGATTTTCTGTTGAGTACTTTGGGCTGCTTCGGTTCCTGTTCCTTCTTGCGCTTCTTTTCTTCTTTTTTCTGCTGTTTTTCTCTTTTCTTTTCAGCCTTTTTATCTTCAGCTCCCTTATTTTCTGCTTCTTCGCCACCTTCTGATTCCGATTCTGTGGCTTTTGCTTTTCCCTTGCCCTTCCCTTTTTTCTCTTTCTTTTTCTTTTCCTTTTTTTCCTTCTCTGGCTTTTCTTCTGTTTCTTCTATGTCCGGTTCTTCCCTGAACAATGTTTCCATCAATTTCCCAAAGAACCCTTTTTTCTTTTTTTCATCTTTCTCTGGAATTTCATCGGCCCAGTCAGGTTCTTCAAAAGGCTCTCCATTTTCCTGTCCTGTCTGATCGCTACTGTTACCGCCAAGCAGACTTGTCCAGTCAACATTATCGTCATCGTCTCCGTCAGTCAATTGATTGTTTGTTTCCGGCTCCGGCTGTACCTTTTCTTCCTCCGCCCCATCCTGCTGATCAGTATCCTTCATTTCAGACGGCTCTGTCTGGACGTTGTCTGGTTCTTTTGCACTTTTTTCTTTTTTCTTTTTTCCAAACAGAGAATGTTTTTTCTTTTTTTCTTTTTTCTTTCCTGTCGGCTTCTCGGGAATACTTTCCAGTTCAGTCTCTTCTTCGCTGCTCTTACTTTCTTCTGCGTTCCCGGAATGTGAAGCTTCATCTGTGGGCATTTCTGATTCCGCTGTGTCAGATTTCTGTTTAACAGGCTCCTGCCTGCCTGTTTCTTCCTCTTCTATCTCCGTATTTTCCTCTTCCGGTTCGTCAGGCATCTCACCCAAAGCTTCCTGTGCCTTATCAGCCTTCGCCAGCATTTCATCAAGTTCGGCCTTCCAGCTTTCATCAACAACAGGCTTTTTTTCATCATCTTTTTTTTCTGCAGGTGTATTCCAGTCTTCCTTGGTCTCGGTATCTGCCTCTTTGTCCCCTGGATCTACAGACGGAATATCATCCTCCGGTCTGATATCCGAAAATACCTCTTTTCTCATTGGGGCTGTCCTGTTCTTCATCGGATCTGTCTCATTCATCAGCGACATTATCTTATTATCATCATTATCTTCCGTATCATCTGTTGACATTGTTTTAAGCAGATTATCTAAATATTCTTCATCTGTTGACATATCTGTTCTCCCCGTCAAAATTCTCGTTTAAGTGTAACATATTACGCTTCAATAGACAATTCTTTTACAAACTCTACCGGATTATATTCGATTCCCGTACTTCTGTCTTTAATCTCTTCTGTTGTCTGGAACAGCCTGCTATGAATCCTGATCAGTCTGGCTTTGTTGTTAAAATATGTGATCTTCTCAAAAGGCCACCTGATCACTGTAGGAAACTTCATGCCAGTACCAAGTTCCAGCAGACAGACTTTGTGATTCACGGTTCCCTGCAGCCACTTCGTATAAACCTTCCACTGTTCCAGATACCCTTCCTCGGCATAATTCTCTGCTTCTATTGTATTCCAGGTCAGTTTTTTACTACACTTGGCACAATCTGGAAGATTCCTTTCAATATTCTTCTTCTCTTCCTTTCCCTGAAACATGTCTTTTATCTTGTTCTGCAGTTCTTCGTCTGGTACTGTAATCGTATCTGTGCATTTATCAGCGCATTGCAGACGATAGTAACTGCCACATGGTTCAACAATTCTCTCATCCTTTAACCCGGCCTGTCTGATCATTCCATCTGTACATAACGTAACTACGAAATAATTCTTATCCTGAAGCAATTTCTGCAGTCCCTGATAGGCTTCCTTTCTCGCTTCATATTCTTCCTTTTTAAACCGGCCATTCGTTTCCTTTAAACTGAATTCTTCACCAATTCCCACAAGAACCAGTTCGGCCTCCTTTATATTTTCTCTGACTTTCTGTATATCTGCTCTGCTATTATCTTTCATTCTTCTATCCCTGACATAACAAGAGCCGGATTAAATCCGGCTCCTTTGCTCCTGTATAAAAATTAACCAACTAATTCATCAATGACCTTAACAAGATTTCCGATCTCCGGCTTGGATAACTGTGCATCTGCTCCAAGAGCATCGCCCTTTTTCTTCATATCATCATTCACAAGGGATGAGAAAATGATAACCGGAATATCCTTGGTTTCATCATCACTCTTGATCAATTTCGTAAGACGATGACCATCCATCATAGGCATTTCAATATCTGTAATCACGCACTGAACATGATCCTTCAATGTTCCATTCTTCTTGCATTCACAGATAACATCCCATGCTTCCTGTCCATCACAGGTATGTATCAGATTATCATAGCCCGCCTTTTTCAGTGAATCCACAATCAGCTTATTTAGCAGAATAGAATCCTCTGCGATCAGGATCGGCACACTGCTTCTCGGTCTGCTTCCAAGTTCGCCAATCTCACTCACCTTAAGTCCTGTTTCAGGATTAATATCTGCAACTATCTTTTCAAAATCAAGAATAATGATCAATCTGTCATCGATCTTTACTACACCGGTTGAAATACTTTCTTCTGCTGAAGAGACTGTAGCCCCTGGCTTAATGATATTTTCCCAGGAAACCCTGTGGATGCCCCTTACCTGATCTACATGAAATGCAATATCAAGCTTATTAAAGCTCGTAATAATAAAGAGTCCGCCTTCCTTTGATACGCCTCTCTGAAGACAGTTCTTCAGATCAATTGCTGTGATCATCGTATCTCTCGGCATGAAGATACCCTCTATACTGGGATGGGCATTCGGCACCGGTGTAACCTTCTGATAAGGAATAATCTCTTTAATCTTTGCTACATTAATACCATATGGATTACCATCCAGTTCAAATTCCAATACCTCTAACTCATTCGTTCCATTTTCTAAAAGAATCTTCGTATCCATTACATCCACCTCACCAATTCACGGTAATGCTTACCATATGTTTGATTATAGCATAAATAGTTTTCCGAAACAACTACAATATATAGAAAAAGAGTTAAGCAAATGCTTAACTCTTCCTGGTTTTCATACCTTCAAAACCGAACATCAAATCTCATATCTTTTCGCAATTCTTTTGGATAAGCCCTCGACCGATTAGTACTTATCAGCTGAATGCATTGCTGCACTTACACCTTAAGCCTATCTACCTCATACTCTCTAAGGGGTCTTACTGACTTGCGTCATGGGATATCTCATCTTGAGGGGGGCTTCACGCTTAGATGCCTTCAGCGTTTATCCCTGCCGGACTTGGCTACCCTGCCATGGCTCTGGCAAGCCAACA
>CACXDC010000226.1 GCA_902766365.1 uncultured Lachnospiraceae bacterium
GGTATGGAAGAAAATATTTCATCGGCGAGAGTGTCCGCCCGGATGGAGAGTGCGTTTTCAGAACGATTGCTGTGGAGGGAATGGTTCACTGGACGTGTTCTATGTTTGCGGAATTGGTGTGGGAGCATATCAGACGATTTGCAAGGGATCCGGAAACAGGAAAATTAAAAAGTACAGGAAATACATAACGTCTGACGCATGGGGAGACAGATATGCCAGCTGTAAAAGTTGGAAAATTCAGTAAAAGTATAATGTTTAAAATCCTGCTGGTCTTTGTAGTGCTGATTCTCCCGCTGAACATTCTTGTTTTGTTGGCCACGTCCAGCTATATACACTCGTTACAGGCAGAAGCAAGAGCTTCTCTTCAAAGTCTGCTTCAGTTAAATTCAGCAGCACTTGACGAAGAGGAAGAAAGACTGGAACGTTTTGATTATACGATCCAGTATGAGGAATCAAGATACAGTGATCTGTCTGGTCAGACAGATGCTAATCAGTATGTACTTTCAAAAATATGGCTGACACAGCAGGTCCAAGGGCAGTTAGTTGGCTTGCCGTACAGAGTGGTTGTTTATTTTTACAGAGAAGATCTGGATGACCTGCTCCTTGTGGTGCCTACAAATATGGGGGATCAGCGCACTTCCCTGGCAAAAGAACTAAAGTCGTCCGTATATACGATGAATGTTCCGCGTTGGACCTACGTTTCGATCAATGGGCTCTCATATTGCTATCGCACAGCAATCTCCGATGGTGCAGTACTTGGCACCATGATCGTCCTTGACGATCTTGCAGAGGCGGTAAATACGCAGCTTGATTACGAGCAGAAAACAGTTGCTATTGAGCCGGAGACAGAGTACGAAGATTCGCCCGTGGGGAGTTTTCAGCTGTTAACACAGACTGAAGGCATATCTGTGACGGTGAATTCAGAAGAGATCGTTCGCCGAATGCCTCTTTTTGAGCGCATATCCAGAATCAGTGCTGTTATATATTTGATTCTCATACCGATCCTGCTTATCTTTTTCTGGAAAACTCTTCTTGTTCCGCTTGGCAAAATCCGGACTGGCTTGAAACGCCTTGAAAATGGCGAACAGAATTACCGAATTCAGGATATGCGGGCGTCTATTGAACTCGAAGAGATGGCTGATGATTTTAATTCTATGGCTGATACAATTCAGAGTTTGAAAATAGAGGCTTATGAGAAGAAACTGGAGCAGGAGCAGATGCACCTGCAGAATATTCTTTTGCAGACACGTCCGCATTTTCTACTGAATACGTTTAATCAGATCTACTCGATGGCACAGCTTCACAATGATACCGGTGTGCAGAAGATGGCCTTGTATCTGGCTGACTATTTCCGGTATCTTTATGTTGGAAAAGATACAAGAAGTATAGAAAGCGAGATGAAACTGATTTACCGATATCTTGATATTATGAGATTGCAGTATCCAGATTGCTTTACAGTGAAGATGAAAATGGATCCGGAACTTATGGAATGTCGGGTCCCTCCTCTTCTGATTCATAATTTTGTGGAAAACATCTTCAAGTATGCTATCAGTGATGGCATGGAGACAGAGATCTGTTTCATTCTCAAAAGGAGCCGGGATCTTGCCTGCCTTATTATTCAGGATGACGGAAGCGGAATGGATCCGGCTGTGCTTAAAAGCATTCAGGCGGGCAAGCCGATTGACCGCGCCGATGGAAGGCATATAGGAATCTGGAATTCAAGATACAGGTTATTGACCTTCTGCGGTGAGCGGGCCTCCCTGCAGGTTGAATCAGTGCTCTCTGAAGGAACAAAGGTTACGATTTATCTTCCGCTTCCGGATAAAGATGACAAGAAAAATGTATGAGTATACGGCACTTATTGTAGATGATGAATTTTTTTCCAGAAAAGCTCTTCTTGATGGCGTTCCATGGACGAAACTCGGTATTAATCATGTCTTTGAGGCTGCTTCGGCAGAAGAAGCACGCAAGGTTATCAAAGAGCAGAAGGTCGATCTCTGCCTGATTGATATAGAGATGCCACGGGAAAATGGTCTTTCTCTTCTTCGCTGGATTCGTGAGGAGTATAACTCAGATATTCCCTGCGCATTCCTCACCTGTCATGCCTCTTTTCCATATGCGCAGGAAGCTTTGCGTCTTCGATGTCAGGATTATCTTTTGAAGCCCATTGACTATGAGCAGGTTGAGAATCTTCTGCTTCGCATGCTGAAAGAAAAGCGCTCCGGAGAGAATGACAGACAGATTCTGCAGTATGGAAAACAATATCTGCATAAATGGGAAGAGGATGCAAAAAGTAAGGAGAAGGTTCCAAACAATACAGCAGAAATTGTGGATCATGTAAAAATATATATTGATGATCATATTTCTGAAAAATTGTCCTTGAATGCCCTGGCGGCTGATGTGGGATTAAACCCAGATTATTTGAGTCGGCTGTTCAGAGAAAAGACGGGACTTACAGTGAATAAATACATCATTCATGCACGTATGACGTTGGCCGCAAATCTCCTGAAACAGAATGTTCGTTCCTACGCTGTTGCTGAAACGGTGGGGTACGATAATTATGCAAATTTTGTCAATATGTTCAAGAAAACCTACGGGGTGTCTCCCAATGTCTGGCAGAAACAGGAAGAAACAGGCAGATAGACTAAAAGTAAAGCATCTTACAGGCCGGCTTTAACGCTGGCCTGTTTATTTTTTACAAAACAATGAACAATATACCCCTGTAATTGTAAAAGTAGGAAAACAATAGGCAGTAAGTCGGGAAATGACATGGTCAAAAACGTTATAAAATCGTAATATTTTCACATCAAAAACATAATACTGCACAAGAACCGTAAGACAACGACTTGTGTACAGAAAGAAGAGGAGGCTAAGTATGAAAGCAAAAAGAACCGCAGCTGTGATACTTGCTGGAACCATGGTGGCAGCAGCTCTGGCTGGATGTGGAAATTCTGCGGAAACATCGACGGTTACAACGGATTCTGGAAGTGGGGCGAGTACAGGGGACACACAAAAAATAGTTTTGGAATACATCTATTTTAATAAAGTTCCGACAGACATGCAGCTTGTACAGGATGCCATTAATGCGAAAACGGTTCCTGATATCGGAGTTGAGGTTGAATTCTACCCGGTATCGTTTGGAGAGGCAGATACCCAGACGAGTTTGATGATTTCTTCGGGTGAACAGTTAGATCTGGTTGTGCCTTTTGGTCAGAGCGCATTTCTTTCTTTAATCAATAAGAACATGCTGGAGCCATTGGATGATTTGCTTGATCAGTATGGCGATAATATCAAGGAAGTAGATAAAGATACTCTGGCTGGCGGATATGTAGATGGGAAACTTTATGGGATTCCGAGTATTAATAAAGTCGGTCGAACTTATGGATATGTCGTGCGCAAGGATATTCTTGATGAAGTTGGCTGGACGAAAACGGAAGATTGTACAATGGACGATTTGACTGAACTGTTTTCGAAAATCAAAGCTGCTCATCCGGATATGAATGTTGTGCAGATAAGTGCTGGAACACCGTCGACGACTACTCCACTGTATGATTATTTTTATCCGAATGATTATCTTGGAGCCGATCCGGCTTGCGGTGGAATCAGTGGCGGTGGTCTGGATGCTACTAACACAACAATCGAGAATGTGTATAAATCCGATAATTATAAAAAATTCTGTGAAACAATGCATGAGTGGTATCAGAATGGTTACATTAATGCCGATGCTGCAACAAATACTGATACAATGCAGTCCGCTGTCGAGGCAGGGGCATCTGCAGGCTTTTTCCTGAATACAGAAGTGGATATGGTGCCTAATCAGACGAGCGGAATTGGCATGGAAATGACGGCTGTAAATACCCGTCCACATACATTGATGCAGCAGGATATTCAAGGACAGTCCATGGCTATCCCTGTTACGAGCGCCAATCCGGAAGCAGCTATGAAATTCATGAATTATATGTTTGGAAGTAAAGAGATGGTAAACCTGTTTTATTATGGTATTGAGGGTCAGGACTATGTGATTAATGATGCCGGAGAAGTTGCTTATCCGGATGGACAAAATGCACAAATAGTCGGCTACAGAACAGTCTTGGGTTTGTATTTTGATCAGCTCAAGCAACTAACACCGGATTATCTTGATACAGTTGTAAGGGCTTACGCAGGAGATTCGCAGAGCAATTATGGCGATACTTATTCAGAAATGTGTAAAGACTACAATAGTGAACTCAATGATCGTAATACTTCAAAGTTCCTGGGCTATACCTATAATCCCAATGCAGTGAAGACCCAGTACAGTTCTGTGCAGAGCGTTATTACCCAGTATCGGCCGGGACTTGAGACGGGCTCTGTGGATCCGGACACGACAATTCCGCAGTTTATCTCGGCACTTGAGGCTGCTGGCATTAATGACATTATTGCAGACAACCAGAAGAGCCTGAACGATTGGCTTAAATAAAGAGATAAAGAACTGTAGACTGTTGAGCAGTTTGAGGCCGGCACGATACGTGTCGGCTTCCTTTAAAATCGGATGTTTTGTGAAATGAGGCGTGGTATGAAGAAAACGTATAAAGGCCAAATCCGGTGGAAACATTTCCTTCCTGTTTATCTGATGATGCTTCCGGGGCTTGCCTATCTGATTACTAACAATTATCTTCCCATGGCGGGGATGGTCATTGCTTTTAAAGATCTCGATTTCAAAAAAGGTATCTGGGGAAGTGACTGGGCTGGCTTTGATAATTTCCGATTCCTTTTTTCATCCAGTGATGCCTGGGTAATGACAAGAAATACACTTTTATACAATATAGTATTTATCTTTCTGGGCATTATTTTTGGCGTCGGAACAGCGATTCTTCTTAATGAAATCCGCAAGAAATTTTTTCTGAAGTTTTTCCAGACTATGATTCTGATTCCTTTTCTCATGAGCTGGGTCATTGTCAATTATCTGGCTTATACGTACCTTTCTCCGGATACGGGGCTTGTAAACAATGCCATACTTGCCCGCCTGGGGATCAAGCCAGTATCCTGGTATATGCAGCCCAAGTACTGGCCGTTTATTCTGACCTTTGTCAATGTCTGGAAGTCCCTGGGGTTTTCGACCGTTCTTTACTATTCAGCGTTGATTGGCATCAGTCCGGAGTATTATGAGTCAGCTTCTCTTGACGGTGCGAGCCGTTGGCAGCAGATTAAAAATATTACGCTGCCACTTCTTAAACCCACGATTATCACACTGCTTATTCTAAATCTGGGACATATCTTCAATTCGGATTTTGGACTTTTCTATCAGGTCACGAGAAATTCCGGGATTCTATACCCGACAACACGCACCATCGATGTTTATGTGTATAACGCACTTATGAAAAATAACGATTATGCGATGTCTTCAGCAGCCAGTGTTTTTCAGTCTATTGTTGGCTTTATAACATTGATGATTGCCAATGCTGTTGTCCGTAAAGTTTCCCGTGAAAACGCATTGTTCTGAGGAGGGAAAATAGAATGAAACAGAGTAAAGGGCTTACAGTTACGGCCTATGTTGTATTGATGCTTTTTTCTCTCATTGCACTTTTGCCGCTCATTCTTCTCTTTATCGCCTCTTTTACAGACAATGCGACAGCTGTTGCCAATGGTTACTCGTATTTCCCTGCAAAGTGGAGCGTTGAAGCCTACAAATACATTATTGATGAGTGGACATTAATTGGGAAGGGGTATCTGAACACAGCTCTTGTTACAGTAGTCGGAACCGTCGGATCTTTGATCGTCACATCGATGTTTGCCTATGGACTCACGGTAAAAGATCTTCCGGGGCAGAAAGTCCTGAGCTTCCTGGTCGTTTTTTCCATGCTCTTCAATGGTGGTATTGTAGCAACCTATTTTGTATACACGAACGTTTTAGATGTACGGGATTCTTACCTGGCACTGATTCTTCCCAGCCTTTTCATGAATGGATTCAATATCATTCTGGTGAGCAATTATTTCCGTAACAGCGTAGCCGTGGATCTTTTGGAAGCGGCAAGA
>CACXDC010000227.1 GCA_902766365.1 uncultured Lachnospiraceae bacterium
GGACTTGGTAAGACGACGCTGGCAGGTATTATTGCCAATGAAATGCAGGTCAATATGAAGGTGACCAGCGGTCCGGCTATCGAAAAGCCCGGTGAAATGGCTGCTATCCTGAACAATCTGAAAGAGGGAGATGTTCTCTTCGTTGATGAGATCCACAGACTGAACAGACAGGTGGAAGAGGTTCTGTATCCAGCTATGGAGGATTATGCCATTGATATTATGATCGGTAAGGGACAGGCAGCCAGATCAATTCGTCTGGATCTTCCAAAGTTTACGCTGATCGGGGCAACTACGAGAGCAGGACTTCTGACAGCGCCGCTCCGTGACCGGTTCGGGATCATCCACCGGCTTGAATTCTATACACCGGAAGAACTGCAGCAGATCATTCTGCACTCGGCAAGGATACTGGAAGCACCGGTGGATCTTGAAGGAGCGATGGAGATGGCCAGAAGGAGCCGTGGAACACCGCGTCTTGCCAACCGGATCCTGAAGAGAGTCAGGGATTTTGCACAGGTGAAATATGACGGTGTGATCACAAAGGACGTGGCAGTAACAGCCTTGGATCTGATGGATGTGGATCCTATGGGACTTGACCATATTGACAGGAATCTGCTGCTTACCATGGTCAACAAGTTTCAGGGAGGACCGGTAGGGCTTGATACACTGGCGGCTGCCATTGGCGAAGATGCCGGTACCATAGAGGATGTCTATGAACCTTATCTGATCAAAAACGGCTTTCTGAACAGAACCCCAAGAGGCCGAGTGGTGACAGACCTTGTTTATCGCCATTTTGGACTTGAAATTCCCGGTTAATATGCGTATAATTAATTCAATATATACAAAGGGGTGAAGGGGATGTCAGTGAAGACGGATACAGAGGTTATCATCGGTGGTAAGGTATTTACACTGAGTGGTTATGAGAGCGAAGAATATTTGCAGAAGGTGGCCTCCTATATCAACAACAAGTTGTCCGAGTACAACAAAGTAGAGTCTTTCAGACGTCAGCCCCAGGATACACAGAATGTACTGATGCAGCTCAATCTGGCTGATGATTATTTCAAGGCGAAGAAGCAGATCTCACTTCTGGAGGAAGAGATCCAGAGTAAGGAAAAGGAGCTGTATAATCTGAAGCATGAGCTCATTGCTTCCCAGATCAAGCTGGAGAATACCGAGAAGAATATTAAGAGTCTTCAGACGGAAGTCAATGACAGTGCGAGGAAGATCGTCAGACTGGAAACAGAATTAAAAAAACAGCAATAATATAAATAAAAGTACGGATTTACGAAAGAAAGCTGTCTTGCAAAGGCAGCTTTTGTCACATTATGAGAAGCTGCCGGAGACTTTATATCAAAGAGATTCCGTAAGCTTTGAGGATCCGGAGCATTGAGGCAGCCATGAATCAAACAGAATTACTGGCACCGGCAGGAAATTATGAAGCACTGACAGGTGCCCTTTCCGCAGGTGCAGATGCCATCTATCTTGGTGGCAGTGCCTTTGGGGCGAGAGCATATGCAGATAACTTTTCAAAGGAGGAGATCTGTGAAGGGATCCGTTATGCCCATGCCCTCCAGAAGAAAATATATCTTACGGTCAATACACTGGTAAAGGAACGGGAATTCCCGGCACTTTATCAGTTTCTGATACCCTTTTATGAAGCAGGGCTGGATGCTGTGATCGTACAGGATCCGGGTGCCTTTCTTTTTATCAGAGATCATTTCCCCGGGCTTTCCCTGCATGTCAGCACGCAGATGACAATTACCGGACCTTACGGGGCAAAGCTCCTGAAATCTCTTGGTGCATCACGCATTGTTCCGGCCAGGGAGCTTTCTTTGCAGGAAATTGTTTCCATGAAGCGGACTGCAGATATCGAGGTGGAAACCTTTATCCATGGAGCCATGTGTTACTGCTATTCCGGACAGTGCCTGTTCAGCAGTATCCTGGGAGGCAGAAGTGGTAACCGTGGCAGATGTGCACAGCCCTGCAGGCTTCCCTATCACGTAGATGGCGGCAGGGAGGAATATCCCTTAAGCATGAAGGATATGTGTACGATCCATCTGATCCCGAAGCTTATGGATGCCGGGATTGATTCCTTTAAGATAGAAGGCCGTATGAAAAAACCGGAATATGCTGCCGGTGTGACGGCAATCTACCGGAAATACATGGATCTTTATACAGCCCTGAAGAAGGAAGGAAAAGAAGCACAGTATGCGGTATCAGCAGAAGATATTCAGAGGCTGAAATCGTTATATTTGCGAAGCAGTCTTTCGGAAGGCTACTATGAAAAACGCAATGGACGGGATATGACCACAATTTCCTCACCTTCCTATAATGGTGCTGATGAGTCACTGCTTCAGGCCGTCCGGAAGCAGTATATTGAGAAGCCGGTTCGAAAAGAAGTTTCCCTGTCCGGCGTATTTCGTGCAGGTGAGCAGGCAGTCCTTACGGTAACGGACGGTGTCATGACTGCAGTCGCTGAAGGCGATATTGTTGATAAAGCCAAAAACAGGCCGTTATCAGAAGAACAGGTCGCTGAACAGCTCCGGAAATGCGGCGGTACATTTTTTACAGTCACAGATGTACAGATCACCATGGATCCGGATATTTTTATGCCTGTTGGCAGGCTGAACCAGCTGCGGAGGGATGCCCTGAAGGCTTTTGAATCACTTTTTTCACAGGATGATGCCGTGAAGGAAAGACATCCACTGCCATATGAAGAGGATTCTTTATCAGGCAGAGCTGCCACACAGAAGGCACAAAGTGCCCGGAAAGAACAGGAATTGCTCCCGTCTTCGAAGGGAACGCAGCTTCATGTCCTTGTGACACAGAAAGAGCACCTGCAGGCAGTGTGCCATACCTGTCTCGAAAAGCAGGGAGAAGCAGCAAGACTTTATGTAGAACTGCCGCTTATGGGGGATCCCTCTGTGACAGAACTGCTTTCCCTGTACAGACAGGCAGGTGGGGGTGAAGTATATCTGGCACTTCCCTATGTCAGCCGGCAGACCTGTGAAAGTGAATGCAGACAGCTTATCGAGCTGACAACGCAGGGGCTTGTTGATGGATGCCTTGTCCGGAACATGGAAGATCTTTCGGCCTTACATGAAATGAATTATACCGGCCATATGGTAACTGACAGTGGCCTTTATATATGGAACGGGATATCTTATACGGTGTTTCAGGAATATGCAGAAGAAAGCTATCTGCCGCTTGAACTGAATGGAAAGGAACTGCACACTCTGATACAGAATGCTGATATCAGAAGGCCTTCTTTGCAGATATATGGGCGTTTTCCCATGATGGTCAGTGCAGGGTGCCTGCAGAAAACTTCCGGAAAGTGTACCCATGTACCAGGTTATCTTACATTAACAGACCGGTACCGGAAGACATTCCCGGTTTATCATGAATGCAGTTCCTGCTATAATATTCTTTATAATTCTGTGCCGCTGTCGCTGCATACGCTTCTGATGAACAGAACATTTCCGATATCTGCCGGAAGACTTGACTTTACCACAGAGACGGCGAAGGAAACAGAAAAGATTCTTTCGTATTTTACAGCGCTTGTCAGAGGAGAAAACAGACAGCCATTTTATCAGGATTTTACAACAGGACATTACAAACGGGGAGTTGAATAAATGGAGTTATATGTCAGCGAGTTTTCCAAATATGTTATAACGCTGCTGATAGCACTATATACTTATGAAAGTTTTGCTGTTTTCAGAAAGAAACAGGAAAGTGACAGAAATGGCATTTACACAAGACAGAATATCCTTATGTTTGGCCTGCATTTCAGCTGCTTTATCGTGATCTGTTTTGAAACGGGAGATATCACTTATCTGTTCTTTTACGCTTTTCAGCAGATCGTACTGTATGCGACTGTGATCCTGTTCCGGATGCTTTATCCCAAAACGAACAGGCTTCTTGTCAATAATATGTGTATGCTTCTGACAGTTGGATTTGTGATTCTGACAAGACTTTCTCTTGGCAAGGCGATCAGACAGTTTATCATTGTCATGATCTCCCTGGTGATCGCTCTTGTGATTCCTTTCTTTGTCAGTCATTTCAGGTTCCTGAAGGAATGGAAATGGATCTATGCAGCAGTGGGCATTGTGGCACTTGGCATTGTACTTGTTCTTGGACAGACAACTTATGGCAGCAAGCTTTCTTACACCATAGCCGGGCTGACCTTTCAGCCATCAGAATTTGTGAAGATCATCTTTGTCTTTTTTGTGGCCAGTGCTTTATATAAGGCAGCCGGATTCTTTGAGGTATTTACAACAGCAGTGGTAGCAGCAGCCCATGTCATCATCCTGGTTTGCAGTAAGGACCTTGGAAGTGCCCTGATCTTTTTCGTAGTGTATGTACTCATGGTAGTGGTAGCCAGCAAAAACTGGCTTTATCTGCTGGCGGGTGTATCCGGTGGCAGTGTGGCAGCCTATCTGGCTTATCGTGTGTTCCCACATATTCAGGTGCGGGTACAGGCCTTTAAGGATCCCTGGAGCGTGATCGATTCTACCGGTTATCAGATCACCCAGTCTCTGTTTGCGATTACAAGTGGGGGCTGGTTTGGACTTGGACTTTTTAAAGGGACACCGGAATCGATTCCCTTCGTGGAGGCGGATTTTATTTTTTCAGCGATCGCAGAAGAGCTTGGTCTTTTGTTTGCTCTGTGTGTCATACTGATCTGTGTCAGCAGCTTTGTCATGTTTATGAATATTTCCATGAACCTGAAGGATAAGTTTTATCAGCTTACTGCCTTTGGACTTGGTGTTACTTATATTTTCCAGGTTTTTCTCACCATTGGCGGCGGCTGCAAATTTATTCCGCTGACCGGAGTGACACTTCCTTTTATCAGCTATGGAGGAAGCTCTGTGCTTACGACACTGATCATGTTTTCCATTACAGAAGGTCTTTCCATGATCCAGGAGGAAGAAGCTGAGGAAGAAAAACGCCGCAGGAAACGTATCAGGCAGAAGAAAAAGAAACAGGCAGACAGAAAGAAAGACAGACCTGTCTACGAATATGAGGATTTAGATTTTGAAGAAGACGGAGAAACCTTTGAACAGGAAGAAGAATAAAGGAAAGAAAAAAAGCCCGCAGATCATGATCATAACGGCTGGCTTTACGCTGCTGTTTCTGTCCATGATCGGGTATATTACCTATTATTCAGTGACGCACAAGCAGGAGCTGATCAATAACAGCTACAATGGCAGACAGCAGATGCTGTTATCCCAGAACCGGAGAGGCAGCATTTATTCTGCGGATGGAAAGATACTGGCACAGACAGTAACAAATGAAAATGGAGACGATGTCAGAGAGTATCCTTATGGAAATCTGTTTTCCCATGCTGTCGGTTATGCGACCAATGGGCGTATGGGTGTGGAGGCACAGGCAAATTATTATCTGATCAATTCGAATGCACCACTTTCTACGAAAGCGGCACTGGAGGCCAGTGGTGACAAGTATCCGGGAGATGATGTTTACACAACACTGGATACGGAGCTTCAGCAGGTTGCATCCACGGCTCTTGGTGTTTATCGCGGCGCCATTGTGGTGACAGAACCGTCTACCGGCAGAATCCTTGCTATGGTAAGCAAACCGGATTTTGATCCGGGTACGGTAGAAGCAAACTGGGATGAGCTTCGAAGTGACAGTCAGAAGGGTGTCCTTTTAAACAGGGTGACGCAGGGATTGTATCCTCCCGGATCTACATTTAAGATTGTAACAGCACTTGAATATATCAGAGAGAATCCTGACACCTACCAGCAATATACTTATCAGTGCAATGGTTCTATTTCAAGAGGCGACGACAGGATCCAGTGTTATCACGGCTCGGTACACGGACAGATCGGCTTTACCAGATCTTTTGCCAAGTCCTGTAATTCCTCGTTTGCGAATATGGGGCTCACTTTTGACAGAAGCCATTTTGAAGAGACACTGGATCAGCTCCTTTTTAACCAGAAGCTGCCATTGTCCATGAATTACAGTCAGAGCCGGGTGGATATGAATGATACGATCTCAGATGCAGATATGATGCAGGTATCTATCGGACAGGGTACGACAGCCATGACACCCATCCATCTGAATATGATCACCAGCGCCATTGCCAATGATGGAGTGCTGATGAAGCCTTATATTGTTGACCATGTGGAGAACAGTGCCGGGAGCAACGTGAAAAGCTTTAATGCTGCTGAGTATGGCAATCTGATGACAGAGGAAGAAGCCTCCATACTGACGGGCCTTATGACAGATGTTGTGGAGGAGGGAACTGCCTCCCGGTTAAAGGGACTGTCCTATACAGCAGCCGGAAAGACAGGCTCAGCAGAGTATGGTACGGTAAAGGGAGACAGCCACGCATGGTTTACCGGCTTCGCACCGGCAGAGGATCCTGAAATCTGCGTTACCATTATTATTGAAGGAGCCGGAGCAGGCGGTGATTATGCAGTACCGATCGCCAAACGGATTTTTGATGCTTACTTTGGTGTAGAAGCAATCTACTGATCCGGAGCGGATCAGGATGAGAGAGCGTAAATGAGGAAACAGATATGAAGTTTTACAGATATCTTTATGTCGGAGAGTCTGTGACGAATCCGGCTAAGGTCAAATGGAAACTGAAAAATCATATTGGACAGCTTTCAATTTATGTGATCTGTCTGGCAGGTGGTAAGGATCAGCTTGAGATCTATCACTGTGCTTATCTGAAACAGAGATATTACCGGTTTCATCCACCGGTAGTGGTTGGCCTTTCAGGAAGCTATGAGGAAGCGGTAAATCTTGTCATGCAGATGACAAGGGAAAGCCTTGAGACTACCGGCTGCTGCAATATCAAGGCCTATCTGAAAAAGAGAACAGAAAAAGGAGCTGCTTATGGGAATTAAAATACTGACAGTACTCCTGCTTATATTGAAGATCTTTGGCATTGCCCTGCTTGTTCTTTTAGGGATCCTTCTGGTACTGTTGCTGATCATCCTTTTCGTTCCCGTCAGATACCGGGGAAGCGGCTACCGGGAAGAGGGAGATCCTGTTCCGGTACATGCGCAGCTTAAAGTAACCTGGCTGCTTCATCTTGTCAGGGTATCCTTTGGTTATCCGGAAGAGGCATTCCTGAAGGTAAAGGTGCTGTTCTTCCAGATCCTTCCGGCGAAAGAAAAGAAAAAGAAAAGGAAAAA
>CACXDC010000228.1 GCA_902766365.1 uncultured Lachnospiraceae bacterium
GGCAAGTGAGGTAGTCATATGTGGATATCGCATGAAAAGCGGTGTGATCAACAATGAACAGGCATTAACCATAAGGCAGATGACCTCAGCACTGTTTTATTTCTGCATTATCCTTTCGGGAATCAGGGGACATTGGGCTGTATTCCAGATCATGGAATCAAAGGGAATGCTGATCATTATGGCAGCGGCACTGGCGGGAACGGTGTCTTATCTCTGCTACTACCGGACGATCCATAAGCTCGGTGCATCGACAGCTATGGCATTGAATGTAACATATGCTGCGTGGGCTATTCTTTTTGAAATGCTGATCCTGCATACAACGAAAAGCCCGAAAGAAGGAGTATGCGGAATGATTATTGTTGGCGGAGCCCTGATCTCCGCTGTATCAGAAGGGAGAAGGAAAAATGGGAATCTGTGAAATCCACAGGAATGGAATGTATGTATATTTTTATCTGGAAAAAGGGGAAGAAGCTCAGCTGCTTGGAATTTTTAATGAAAAGAAAAACGGGATGAAAAAGGCTGGGCAGGGAACCTGCCGTATTGTAGATCTGATCTGTCCGGACAGAAAAAATTATTCTTTTCGGGGAGGAAAATCCTTTTATGATATGCCGGCATATCTGTTTTATTTAGATTCCAGTACATGGACATCTGACAGCCGGTTTGAAATTGTACAGTATTCAGAGGACAGGACACTGAGGGTAACGACCTGTTATGAATTTGCGGAAAATGCAGCAGTATTTTGCTGTAAAAGTATATTGGAAAATCTGGGGGATGAGGAAATTACCATAGAAGGGATCACTTCATTCTGTCTCGGCGTTGCAGCTGATTATGAAAAGGGAAAATCTTATCCCTCGGAAGATGTGGAGATTTATTATGCTCACAATACATGGTCTGAGGAGTGCCGCTGGGTGCACAAAAAGCTGAAGGATGCAGGGATATGGGCATATGGGAATCTGTGCTATGACAGATTCAGGATTGCAAACCACAGTGGATTTTCCACAGGGGAATATCTGCCAATGGGAGCTCTTTATCATAAACAGACGGATACTTCTGTGCTCTGGCAGATTGAGAGCAGTACATCCTGGGCATATGAAATAGGGTGTTTTACACCGGGATACAGAGAATCTTTTCTGAAGACAGACTACCGCCAGCAGATTTATCTGCAGCTTTTTGGCCCGGATATGGAAAGCGCAGGATGGTACAGAAGGCTTAAGAAAGGAGAACGGTTTGAAACAGTAGAAACGGCAGTGGCCTGTGGCATGGGGCATCCGGAGAACGTAATGAAGGAGATGACGGTTTACCGGAGACGGAAACGGAAGATCACAGAACTGCCAGTTATTTTTAATGATTATATGAATTGCTTTATGGGTGATTCTACAACGGAAAAACTGCTGCCGCTTATTGACCGGGCAGCGGAAGCCGGCTGTGAAATTTTTGTGATTGACTGCGGATGGTATGATACAGGAGACTGGCAATACACATTTGGAGAATTTGAAGAGTGTAAGCAGCGATATCCGGGAGGCCTTTGTGAGGTGACAGACTATATCAGAAGGAAAGGGATGAAACCAGGTATCTGGCTGGAACTGGAATCGGTAGGACTTGACTGTGCGGGACTGCAGAATATGCCGAAGGAGTGGTTTTTCCAGAGACATGGAAAACCGGTCATAGATTCGGGACGCATGCATCTGGATTTCAGGATAAAGGAAGTAAGGAAAAGAGCTTCAGCTATTTTGAAGCGGGTGATCAGCAGATATCAGCTGGGATATATAAAGATAGATTACAATCTGGAACTTTCTTTCGGGACAGAATTCCAGGCGGATTCTCCGGCAGATGGAATGCTGCAGCATAACAGAGCATATCTTACCTGGCTTGAGGAAGAACATGCAAAATATCCGGAGGTGCTGTTTGAAAACTGCGGAAGTGGTGGTCTGCGTATGGATTATGGAATGCTTTCACAGATGGATATCCAGTCTGTCAGTGATCAGGAAGATTACCGGATCATGGCTGTGATTGCGGCAAACAGTGCATCTGCAGTCCTGCCGGAGCAGGCAGGGATCTGGACTTATCCGTTAAAGGATGCGGACAGGGAAAGCTGTATCATGAATATGGCTTCAGCCATGCTGCAGAGGATCCATCTTGGAGGCAATCTGGATCAGCTTACAGAAGAGGGATTTGCGCTGGTAAAGGAAGGAATCCGGTGCTATAAGGAAATAAGAAAAGAAATTCCGGAAGGAATCCCGTTCTGGCCTCTCGGGTTTCATTCTTTTGATGCAGGATGGCTTGTGTTTGGCCTGCATCTGGAAAACAGAGATCTGGTTATGGTATGCAGGCGTGAGGGCGAAGATAAGTGGATCCATTTTCCTGTCAGAAAAAGGGTAGAAGCAGTAAATGTGCTTTATCCGGCAGCAGAAAAACGGATCGCACAGAGGGATGATACCGGAAACAGTGTAGCAGCTGAACTGGAAAGAAAGAACAGCGCAGTGATTCTGGAAATCATTTATGAATGATCAGAGGAATCACGGATTTCAGGAAGAAGAATGACAACACGGGTACCGTGAGGAGAGCAGGGGCTGATGATAAGTTCCTGCTCTTCTTTCAAAAGATAGGCAAGACGCCAGCGGATATTGGCAAGTCCAATATGTTTTCCACGGTTATATTCATTTTCCATATCAAAATGTTCGGACTCTTTTACAATCTTTTCATAGGCCTCCATATTGATGCCGATTCCGTTGTCTTCAATTGTGATACAGATTTTGCCGGCATGATCTGCAGAAGAACAGATGCTGAGGTGGATATAGGGATCCTCACCGCGCAGGCTTTCAAAACAGTCATTTAAAAATCCATGAACAATAGAATTTTCCACAATAGGCTGCAGGATATGCTTGGGAATCTGACAGGATTCCAGAGCGGGATCCACATCCCATGTAATGGTAATGGTTTCCGGATAGGAATATTGCTGGATGGCAAGGTACTGCCGGGTTACATTTACTTCACAGGCGATGCTGTCAAAGGCAGAATGTTCACTGATGCGCAGACTGTCTTTCAGAATACAGATCAGGGCATTATTAACAACTACAATATCCTCACATCTGCCTTTGCGGGCAAGGTAATTAATGGTATTCATTGTATTGTAAATAAAGTGCGGGTTGATCTGGGAGATATGCAGTCCATACTTCAGGATCTGTTCTTTTTTCTGCTCTTCAAGGAGAAGCCGGATATTTTCGTTCAGTGCGTCTGTCATGTCGTTAAAAGCATGACTGAGATCCTCGATTTCGTCATTGGTATGGATTTCAAGTGGCATGGTATCCCCATAAGGGAACTCTTTCATATGACGGGAAAGAGTTTCAATCGGGGAGATGATATTGTAAATGACAGGGCGTAAAAGCCAGGAGGATAAGATCATCAGGAGAATGAGGGACAAAAGAAGGATAACACTCATGGGGACAAATTCCCTGAGAAATTCAGAATAAGGTATAAAGGCCACAAATTTCCATCTTGTGATATCGCTTCTGTGAGACAGAAAAATACCGTGGGTATTATGAAACATGTAATCACCAAAAAAAAGAGATTTCTGATCGCCCTGTAACTGTTCGGAGAGAAAAGCATATTCACTATCGGAAAAGTTACAGTTGATAACAGGGGTATTCTGGTTGTTTAACCAGAGATAGTGAGAGAAGGTTTTGTCTGCCCCTGTCATAATGGAGGCAAAATTTTCAGGTCTGATAAGCAGGATCATTTCACCGGAAAGGGCGGAAATATCATCCAGCCTGATGCAGAAATATAACTGACCGTTCTGATCATAGTAGAAGAAACGGATGAAATCACTGGCATACAGGGCAGTATACCAGTCAGAGGAAAGGATATTCTTTGCTTCTTCATCTGTAAGGAAGACAGAATGATATATTTCGTCTGATGTATTGATAATGATATTCTGGATATTGGCACCAATTCCGCTCAGTTCCATGAGTTTGTTTTCTATTTTTACTTTATCAGAGGGATTGGATGCAGTGATAAGAGAAGACAGTTGTTTATCGGTAGGAATCAGTTTTGCATAGGCAATGATATTGGTAGCTTCCAGGTCAAGCTGCTGGGTTGCCTGGCTGCCTATCACATTTAGCTGATTGAGGCTGCTTTTGATCTTGCTGCTTGAAAACAGCACGATCAGAGGAATGGCAGTAACAAAAATAGCTGCCAGGATCAGACGGACAGTATTTTTCTGGAGTTTTAATCCAATAATGGAATTTTGTGTAAATTTCAGATTCATCAGATTCGATTTCGCTTTCTGTAGTCTAAAGGCTTGAGACCAAATTGTTTTACAAATACCTGACTGAAATACTGAGGCGAAGAATAGCCGGTTTTTTCACTGATTTCGTAAATTTTCAGGTTTGTTTCCTTAAGCAGATGGCAGGCTTTCTGCATACGGTAAGTGGTAATGTAATCACCCACAGTTTCTCCGGTTTCCGTTTTGAAAATACGTGAAAAGTGTGTAACGGAAAGCCCGATATGGTCAGCAATTTCCTGCAGGGACAGCTCTGGGTTGCCACAGTGTTCCATGATATAAGAGACAGCCTGACGGCTGTCGTGGGACAGAGAGTCCTTTTCCATAAGAAGCTTATATTGACGGATAAGAAAAGCTGACAGGGAAGGGAGATCTTTGCAGTCTTCGTAATCCGGTTTTGGCGCAGAATCAGACAGGCTGTGTTCCAGAAAGGAAAAACAGACCTGGAGAAACGCAAATAACCCGGTATAATTTCTGCTGGCTGTGACAGTTTTCAGCTGTTCTTCCAGAAAATGCGGGAGACGCTCCGGAGTTTCCTGATAAAGCCGTATCAGGGTATCTTCCTTGAAATCCGTCCTGATGCCGGAAACAGAAAGCGAGGGACTGTCAAGAGAGAGAATCTGCTTTCCTTTCAGAAAATACCGGCCACGCAAAGGTGTTTGTTTTCGAAAATAGTCTGCATGAATTTCTTCCAGAGTCAGTGGGAACTGACTGTAGAAGAAGGAGTAACTATAGGGAAGCTTCTGTGACAGAAGACCAAGGAGAGACTGTCCGTACTGTCTTAGCATATCCATGATCTGAAGAACAGAAACAGGTGCGGAAAGATCCAGCAAAAGAATGATTTTGTTATTATATGCGATATAGGAACAGAGCTGACGAACGCTCTGAAAGCTGAATTCTTCCATATAGGGAAGCGCAGACTGGATGATGGACAGCGCTGTGACCGGATGATCAGCTGAAATATCATCTGTCAGGGGATACAGAATATCCGGTGTGATGATACAGTAGTAAAATTGCCTGCTCCCGTAAGAAGAAAGTGCCGATGGCAAATCTACTGTACCGGAGTTGAAATATTCCCGGAAAAGCTTTTGAAGATGGGAATAGGCTTCTGCATGGTGGGAGAGCATTTTGACACGGACTTTTCTCAGCTTTTCTGTTAAAATCTGTGAAGTGATCTCATCTTTGATCAGATAATCCTCTACTCCCTGCTGAAAGGCTCTCTTCATATAATCAATTTCGGCATAAGCGGTCAGGAGAAGGAAAACCAGATCCGGGAAATCTTTTCTGGCTTCTTCGATTAAGGTGATGCCGTCCATTCCTGGCATACTGATATCTGTTACAACCAGATCGACCGGTTTTTCAGAAAGAAGCTTCAGCGCCTGTTTTCCAGAACGTGCAGTCCCTATGATCTCAAAGCCTGTTTCTTCCCAGTTGATCATGGAAAGAAGATCTTCGATGGCAAGATATTCATCATCTACCAGTAAAACTCTTAATGGATGGGACATGTTATTTTCCTCCTGTGATTACTGGTTCTATTTTAACATAATTTAAGGAAGGGTAAAGGGAGATGACAGAAAATGAAGGGATAGTAAACAAAATGGTCGGATTTTATATTTGGTGGCAGAAAAGATGTTGATATACTTTAGCTATCTTGAAGGAAAGGAGCAGTGAGAGTGTGAAAAAGGAAGCAATTTTGCAGGTGAACGGCATCTATAAAAGCTTTGGCGTTGTAAAAGCCCTTAAGGATGTCAGTGTTTCTTTTTTGCCAGGTGAAATACATGGACTGATCGGTGAAAATGGTTCCGGAAAATCGACTCTGTCTTCTATTATAAGTGGTATTTATTCCTGCGATCAGGGAGAAATGATCCTGGAGGGAAAAGTTTATAAGCCCACGAGTATTATGGATGGAGAAAAGCACGGTATTTGTATGATCGTTCAGGAAATGGGAACGATCGGAGGCATTACTGTTGCCGCAAATGTATTTGCAGGCAAAGAAGAACTGTTTTCCAGACTGGGGATCGTCAATCGGAAGGCAATGAACAGAGCCGCACAGGAGGCACTTGATAAAATAGGAGCCTCTTATATCAAAGCAGAAAATAAAATTGATGAAGAATCTTTTGAAAACAGAAAAATAGTAGAAATTGCAAGGGCAATGTTTAATGATGTCAAGGTGCTCATTATTGATGAGACAACGACAGCATTATCCCAGAAAGGAAGGGAACTGATCTATCAGATCATGAACAGGCTTAAGGATGAAAATAAGGTGGTTATTTTTATATCCCATGATCTGGACGAACTGACAGAACACTGTAATACCGTTACTGTATTGCGTGATGGTGTTTACATAAAGACTCTGTACGGAGAGGAGATCCAGCCGGATGTTATGCGGCAGCTTATGATCGGAAGAGAGGTCCAGGATAATTATTACCGGGATGATTATGAGGATTATCGTGGCGGCGAAGATGTCATTACCATGGAAGATGTCTGCACGGAAGGTGGATTGAAACATGTATCATTTACGCTGAAGAAAGGGGAAATCCTTGGAATAGGCGGACTGACAGACAGTGGCATGCACGATCTGGGAAGAACGGTATTCGGCCTGGAAAAATGTGAAAAAGGAAGCGTTTATCTTTCTTCATCCGGTGAAAAAATCCAGTCACCACAGAAGGCTATCAGACATAAGATCGGATATGTGTCCAAGAACCGTGATAAAGAGTCTATTTTAAACCAGTCCAATATCATGGATAATATCTGCCTTCCCTCTTATGACAAGATCAGGCAGGGTATTTATATTGCACCTAAAGCAGAAAGGAATCTGGCTCAGCAGGAAAGTGATGTGTTAAAGATCAAGATGAGTTCTTTAAAACAGCTTTGCGGTCAGTTGTCAGGCGGTAACAAACAGAAAGTTGCGCTGGCAAAATGGCTTGGTAATGATTCGGATATCCTGATACTGGACTGTCCGACAAGAGGAATTGATGTAGGTGTTAAAGCTGCAATTTATAAACTGATGGATGATTACCGCAAGGAAGGAAAATCCATTCTGATGATTTCAGAAGAATTACCGGAACTGATAGGAATGAGCGACAGAATACTGATTCTGAAAGATGGCATGGTAACAAAAGAGTTTAAGAGAAGCAGGGAACTGACTGAGTCGGAAGCTATCAAATACATGATCTAAAGGGAGCTGATAAGATGAAGATAAAAGAAAAAATTAAAATCAGAGAGATCGTTCCGTTCCTGAGCCTGATCGCAGTTATTGTGTTCTTTGAGATTGTTACAAATGGGACATTGCTTACCTTAAAAAATATGAAGCTGATCTTCAATCAGGCATTTGTTCTGATCATAGGAAGTGTAGCCTGCAGTTTTATTGTAGCGCAGGGTGATGTGGACTTTTCCATGGGGTCTATGGTAGGTATTACTGCAGTCTGTGCAGCCTGGGTTTCACAGGTTGCAGGCGGACTGGCTCTCCCGGCAGCAATGATACTTGGAGCGGTTTTAGGTATTATAAATGGTATCTTGTTTGTGAAGTTTAAGATCCCTTCCTTCGTGGTAACCTTAAGTACACTGATGGTATTGAGAGGACTTACTATTTTCATTGCAGGAGGCGGATCAGTCAGTGTTCCTTTTTCCCTTTATAAATATGACAGTTTTCCTTTAAAACTGATCCTGTGTATTGTTGTGATTCTGGCAGCTACCTTCTGCTTTAATTATACGAAGCTTGGAAAATGGAGTAAAGCGATCGGTTCAGGAATCACTGCGGCACATCAGTCTGGTGTACCAATAGGGAAAATGAGACTGTTCGGATATGGACTTTCTGCAGCAATGTGCGGCCTGTGCGGTTTCTTTAATATGGTGCGTGCCGGATCAGCAGCAACCAATACAGGAAACTTTTTTGAAACAGATATCCTGATCGCACTTGTGCTTGGCGGCATGCCGTTGTCAGGAGGTTCTACATCGAAGATCAGATGTGCCGTGATAGGCAGCCTGACGCTGGCAATTCTGATCAACGGTATGGTATGTTGGAATCTGAATGAAAAAGTGCAGCAGGGAATCAAGGGTATCATCTTCCTGATTGCTGTATGGCTGACATTTGATAAGAAAAATACATCATTAATTAAATAAAAAGAAAAGGAGAGAATGTATGAAAAAGAGAATTATTGCGTTACTTACCAGTATGACACTTGTGCTCAGTACGGTACTGATGGGATGCGGAAGTCAGGAGAACACAGGAGGAACTACAGAACAGCAGACAGAGGAAACCTCTTCTGAGACAGCGCAGGCTTCTGATAAATTACCGGAAAAGTTTAAAATAGGTGTAGTTATCTGGTCAACGACAGATGACCTTGGAGGAGCCAGTGCGAGACTTTTGAATTATGCGTCTGATATTATTGGATGTGAAATGGTTTATAACACGAATATTTCTTCTCCGGAAAGCCAGATTACAGCAACAGAAAACCTGATCGCAGCAGGATGTAATGCCATCGCAATCTGCAACTACAGTGATGACATCCTTCCCAAGATCACAAGCTTATGCGAAGAAAATGAAGTATATTTTACTCTGATCTGGAGAAGCATATCAGATCCTGAGGTCAAGGAAATTGTGGAAGCAAGTCCTTATTATCTGGGAAATACCTGTGAAAGTGAAGAAGAAACCGGTTATATGATGGGAGAGAGCTTCCATAATATGGGCTGTAAGAATATTGCGGTGATCACCATGGAAAAGGGAGATGCGACAGCAGATGCCCGTGATGCCGGCTTCGACAGAGCCTGTGAAGAATTTGGAATGAACAGGATCAGTGAGGTAAGAAACAATACACTGACAGCAGAAGAAACAACAAAAGCAGTTGAGAATTTCCTGGCATCTTTTCCGGAAATGGATGGTATCTTTGTAACAGGTGGAAGTAATACGATCCTGGAAGGCGTTATTCAGGCACTTGCCCTGCATAACAAAACAGGTGAGGTAAAGGTAGCATGTATTGACTTTATCTCTGATCTTGACAAGTATATTGAAGAGGGTGCTATTGATGCTATTTCCGGAGGACATTTTGTAGATCCGTTATTCTCTTATATGCTTATGGTAAATAAACTGGCCGGAACACCTCTTTCTGATAACTGTGAACAGATTGATCTTAACTTTATCAATCTGCAGTCTCCTGAGGATGCAAGAAATTATTACAAGTACTGTGAAGGTGACAGTTATCCTTATAACGAAGAAGAGATCAGGAGTATGGTGAAGTATTTTAATCCTGATATGACGATTGACCAACTTAAGGAAATCGCAGCAGCCTACAGTATTGATGATGTTGTCAGCAGACATGGCGGAGACAGTGCAGATACAACAAATAATTAAGGATGGGATGAGCTATGAAGCAGAAGATAAAATGGAAAAATATGATTATTCCCATAGCAATGCCGGTGATCGTATTCTTGGTATTTTTTATCTGCCAGCCAGAGCGTTTTGGTACACCAGCGGGAATTATGATTATGCTTCAGCAGTCAGTTATCAACTCAATTATCGGATTCGGACTCAGTCTGAATCTGGTAATTGATACCTGGGATTTCTCTGCGGGAGCGCAGCTTGTACTGGCAGGCCTGGTAGGAGCATATTATTCCCAGTATTATGGTCTGGCAGGATTGATCGTGGTTACCGTACTGGTTGCAACTTTACTGGGAGCATTGACCGGGCTTGTATACTTTGTGTTTAAGATTCCTTCTATTATCGTGACAATAGGAATGATGCTTGTGTATGAGTCACTTGGTTCCCTGTATCATGGCGGTGCCAATGTAACGATTGATATGGGAATCAGTTTCCTCGGAAGGTCACCCGGAATCTTTATTGTTGGTATCCTGACCTATATTCTGGCTTATGTGATCTATCACCATACAAAGTTCGGTTACAATGTACGGGCAGTAGGAAATGGAGAGGCTACAGCGAAGAGCATAGGTATTAATTCCCTGAAAATCCGTTTCCTGTGTTTTGTAGTAGGCGGTATCTTTGTCGGAATTGCCAGTTTCCTGCAGGTAAGCTATGGAGGAGCGATTGCCCCGAAGACCGGAATGAATACGATGTCCATGGTATTCCCTCCTTTTATGGGAGTTTTTATCGGACAGTACCTGGAAAGATACTGTGATATTATGCTTGGTATTTTCCTTGGAGTATTTTCCATGACAATGATCAATACAGGTCTGATCGCCATGGGACTGCCGGGAACTTTACAGCAGGTTGTAACAGGATGCTTCATGCTGATCTTCATGGCAATCAGTATCAACAGAGAACAGGCGGTATTAAAGAGCAGAAAGGCAGCGGCATAAATGATATTTGGTGCAGATTATTATCCGGAGCACTGGCCGGAAGAGAGATGGCCGGAAGATGCAGCACTTATGAAAAAAATCGGTATCAATACCATTCGCATCGGAGAATTTGGATGGTCTGTCATAGAGAGAAGGGAGGGAGAAATTGACTTTTCTCTCTATGACAGAGCCATTTCCTTATTTGCGGGGTATGGTATCCGGACGATCATGGGGACACCGACGGCGACCCCACCTGCATGGCTGTGTCAGAAATACCCGGATATCTATATGATGGACCGGCATGGAAATGTGCGGGGCTATGGCAGCAGAAGACATTATTGCTATAATCATGAAGGCTACCAGGAAGAAACAAAGCGGGTTGTAAAAATGGTGGCCAGACATTACAGCCATAATGACAATGTTATTGCATGGCAGGTTGACAATGAGTTGGGATGTGAGGATGATGTCCTTTGCTACTGTGACAGATGCAGGGAAGCATTTACAGACTGGCTGAAAAGAAAATATGGGACACTGGACAGAGTGAATGAAGCATGGGGAACTGTGTTCTGGAGTCAGACTTATACAGAATGGGAACAGATCATTGTTCCAAAGGATACCGTTGTGGATGGTTATACAGGAAACGGGCACAATCCGGGACTGATGCAGGATTTCAAACGTTTTTCCTCCGATTCGATGTACGGGTATGCAAAGCTGCAGACAGAGATTTTAAGAGAAGAAAGCAGCAAAATAATTACCCACAATATAGTATCCGAGCAGTGTGATAATTACAGACTGGCTGAACTGTTTGATACGATAGGGTATGATGCCTATCCCTATTCAGAATGGGATCATAATTCATCGGGAAGGATCGGTTTTCTGTATGATCTGTCAAGGGGATATGCGGATAAACCACTGTGGATTCTGGAGCAGCAGAGTGGTCCGTGCGGATGGAATGTACTGGGAGAAACACCAAAGACAGGGCAGTTGAAGCTCTGGAGCCAGCAGGCGGCATCAAGAGGGATAGAAGCACTGGTTTATTTCCGGTGGAGGACATGTCCGTTTGGCACAGAACAGTACTGGTATGGAATTCTGGATCATGATGGGGTGCCTAGAAAGAGATATCAGGAAATTGGGCAGGCTATCAGCAGTATCCAGGAAAACATGGAGTATCTCAGACTTCCTGAAAAAAAGAAGGTGCTGCTGGTATATGATTATGATAATAAATTCTGCCATGATGAGCAGCCGCATGTACGGGGCTTTGTATATAAGGAAGAAGTTGTACGGTATTATGAGGCTTTGAGGAGATTACATATACCGGTCAGCGTGGGAAGCCTCGCAGAAGATCTGGAAGCATATGAGCTGGTTATTTTACCTTTTGTCAGTATGACAGGCAGAGAAGATGCTGAAAGAATAGACAGTTATGTAAAAAATGGTGGAAATATTATCCTGACACCACTTTCCGGTCAGAGAAGGACGGATAATCAGATCACAACAGAAACACTGCCGGGAGTATTCCGGAATATGAGTGGCGTTACTGTCGTATCTTTTCACGCAATGGAAAAGGAAAAGATCCATTATGAAGAAATAGGAAATATGCAGCTGTGGCGTGAAGAACTGGAACTGGACAGTGCAGAAAGCTTCAGAAAGGAATGGCTCAGTCCGGAAGGAAGTGCACTGGTTTCAGAAAACAAATATGGAAAAGGCCTTGTATTTTATATCAGCTGCTGTATGGAGTCTTATGACAGAATGTTGCAGGAGATATGCAAGGAAACAGGAACAGCATCATCCTATGGGGATATTCCGGAGTGTGTGGAATGTATAGAAAAAAGTAATTGTCTGATCCTGATGAATCATTCCGGCGAAAAGCAGGAGGTTATGCTGAAGGGGTATAAAGACAGCAGAAGTGATCAGAACAGTATCATAATGGAAAAGTATGGATTTGCAGTGGCTGTCAGTTCCTGACAGCCATTGTACAGTGTTAAAATTTGTGGAATATTTCGAAAAATTTTTAAAATTTAAAATATTTCAAATTAGGGCTTGACTTTTAGTGATCGCACATATATAATAAGTCTTGCGTTTCGGGGTGTGGCTCAGGTGGTAGAGCGCTACTTTAGGGAAGTAGAGGCCGCAAGTTCAAGTCTTGTCACTCCGACTTGAGAACCTCACAGTATTTAGTTGATAAGTACTGCGGGGTTTTTTATATTATAAGCATGGGATTAAAGTCATAACAGGGGGGATTCTGAAATATGGCAAGTGGAAGTCACCATGGAGGAAGTCGCCATACGGGCAGCCATCACAGCAGCAGTCACCGTAGCAGCCACAGCTCCAGCAGGAGTCACAGCAGCCGGAGTTCCAGTCATGCAGGCCATAGCAGTCGAAGCTATAGTTCTGCCAACAGCCGCAGTTATCATTCAGGACATAGTACTGGCAGCCACCGCCATTATCACTATGGTTATGTGGATGGCAACAGAATGAAAAGTGCACCGGCCGGGGTAAGGGAATACTATGGAAACTGGGTACAGGGAAACAGTTATTCCCTGAATTCCCATGACGGGTATGGAAAGCAGATCTATGATAAGAAAAAGATCCCGCTTCTTGCCAGATCCATGCAGCTGCTGGCCTATTATATTGTGAGTATTTTCATGCTGTTTATGTTCGGGCTTCTGAATTTCTTTTATGAGCTGTTCATTCCTGTATTTGAAGCCATGATAATGCCGGATTTCATGTTTTACATTATTGATAATCTGCTCTTTTACGGGCAGATGGCAGTACCGGCAGCCATGATCATATATCTGGTTTTTGCTTACCGAAGGAAGCATCAGGTGGAGCTTGCATGGGCGAAGCAGGCCGTTGCCTATTATCAGGCACAGGAAGAAAAGGATAAGCTGGATATGGAGCTGAAAAGACAGGAGGCTTCCAAA
>CACXDC010000229.1 GCA_902766365.1 uncultured Lachnospiraceae bacterium
GTACTAACCTATTAATTGAAATCCGCTTGCCAACCCCTGTGAAAACGTGATACTATAAAGATAGTAACGGACTGCGCAACTGGCGGAAGACAGGAGTCAAAAACTGTTGTGAGAGTACTCACGGGAAGCGTGGTAATAAATAAAAATGCCGACCGCCTGGGCGAACACTTTTGAAGTGCCGCTCAGGCGGTTCTTTCATTACCATGCATGTGAAAAATGATCATGCAGACCATTTGAAAGCTCAAAACAAGGAGGATAACCATGAAACAACTGTCACTGAAGGAAGAATTACAGAACAATGCATATCCCGGCAGAGGTATTGTGATCGGAAAATCAGCCAACGGTAAATATGCAGTCACAGCCTACTTTATCATGGGCAGAAGCACGAACAGCAGAAACAGGGTTTTCGTTGAGGACGGAGAAGGCATCCGTACACAGGCTTTTGACCCTTCCAAGCTGGAGGATCCCAGCCTGATCATCTATGCACCGGTCAGAGTACTTGGCAATAAGACGATCGTAACAAACGGAGACCAGACAGATACCATTTATGAAGGAATGGATAAGCAGCTTACCTTTGAGCAGTCTTTAAGGAGCAGGGAATTTGAGCCGGACGGCCCTAATTATACCCCTCGTATTTCCGGTATCATGCATATCGAGAACGGCGGCTACAATTACGCCATGTCCATTTTAAAGAGCAATAACGGCAATCCGGACAGCTGCAACAGATACACCTTTGCCTATGAGAATCCGGCAGCAGGCGAGGGACATTTTATCCATACCTATATGCACGACGGCAATCCCCTTCCCAGCTTTGAAGGAGAACCGAAGCTGGTAGCGATCCCGGATGATATGGATGCTTTCACGGATATGCTCTGGGAGAGCCTGAATGAGGACAACAAGGTATCTCTGTTTGCCCGCTATATTGAGATTGAAACTGGTAAATATACTACAAAGATCATCAATAAGAACAAATAGAGCTGTCTTACGAAGGGAGAAATACAATGAAAGAAATTCAGTTAAAATATGGATGCAACCCGAATCAGAAGCCTTCCCGCATTTTCATGGAGGATGGCAGTGAACTCCCGGTTACCGTTTTAAACGGCAGACCCGGTTATATCAATTTCCTGGATGCCTTTAACGGCTGGCAGCTTGTAAAGGAACTGAAGGCAGCGACAGGACTTCCGGCAGCTACTTCCTTTAAGCACGTATCCCCTGCGGGAGCAGCAGTAGGACTTCCCCTGTCAGAGACACTGGCGAAGATCTACTGGGTAGATGACCTTGGAGAGCTTTCTCCCCTTGCCTGTGCGTATGCGAGAGCAAGAGGAGCAGACCGTATGAGTTCCTTTGGTGATTTTATCGCCCTGTCAGATGTCTGCGATGTGGACACGGCAAGACTGATCAAGAGAGAAGTATCAGACGGTGTGATCGCACCGGGATATACAGAGGAAGCACTGGAGCTGTTAAAGGCCAAGAAAAAGGGTGCTTACAATGTGATCCAGATCGATGAATCCTATGTGCCTGCACCGATCGAACGCAAGCAGGTATATGGCATCACCTTTGAACAGGGAAGAAATGAACTGGCGATCAACGAAGAGCTGTTCTCCAATATCGTAACAAAGAATAAAGAGCTTCCTGAGCAGGCAGTGATCGATATGAAGATTGCCCTGATCACACTGAAGTACACCCAGTCCAATTCCGTATGCTATGTAAAGGACGGACAGGCTATCGGTATCGGTGCAGGACAGCAGTCCAGGATACACTGTACCAGACTGGCAGGCCAGAAGGCAGACAACTGGTTCCTGCGTCAGTCCCCCCAGGTTATGAACCTGCAGTTTGTGGACGGCCTTGGCAGAGCAGACAGAGATAATGCGATTGATGTTTATATGGGCGATGAATGTATGGATGTCCTTGCAGAGGGAGCATGGCAGCGTGTATTCAGGGAGAAGCCGGCGGAGTTTACCAGAGAGGAAAAGAGAGCATGGCTTGACAGTCTTAACGGTGTGACAGTTGGCTCAGATGCATTCTTCCCCTTCTCTGACAATGTGGAGCGTGCCCATAAGAGCGGCGTGAAATATATCGTACAGCCCGGCGGTTCTGTCAGGGATGATGCAGTGATCGAGTGCTGCGACAAGTATGACATGGTGATGGCATTTACCGGTATCCGCCTGTTCCATCACTAAAATATAAAAATGTATTGGGAAAGGGGTTTCCTTATGCTTGATGTAGTAATTATCGGCGCAGGCGTCAGCGGCTGCGCCATCGCAAGAGAACTTTCCAGAGAAAAGCTGCAGATCGCAGTGCTGGAAAAGAGCACAGATGTGTGCGAAGGCACTTCCAAGGCAAACAGCGGTATCGCCCATGCCGGTTTTGACGCAAAGCCGGGAACACTGATGGCGAAGCTGAACCTTAAGGGAAGTGAAATGATGGAAAAACTCTCCAAAGAGCTGGATTTTCCTTATAAGAGAAATGGATCCCTTGTCCTGTGCTTTGATGAGAAGGACATGGACAAGCTGGAGGAACTGAAAGAGCGTGGAGAAAAGAACGGCGTGCGTGAAATCTCCATTCTGGATCAGGAAGAACTCCGGAAGCTGGAACCGGAAGTGGGAGAGAGTGCCGTGGCAGCACTGTATGCGCCGACCGGTGCGATCATCTGTCCCTTTGGCCTTACCATTGCACTGGCAGAAAATGCGGCAGTGAACGGGGCAGCGTTCCATTTCGGAGCAGAAGTAACAGGAATCACAAAGACAGAAAACGGTTACCTTGTCAGCACTACAAAGGGTGATTTTGAAACAAAGACAGTCATCAATGCAGCCGGTGTATATGCTGACAGGATTCATAATATGGTCTGTGCAGAGGAAGACAGACTTACGATCACACCAAGAAAGGGTGAATACCAGCTTTTTGACAAGAAGGTAGGAAATCTGGTATCCCATACCCTGTTCCAACTTCCCACAGTGCTTGGCAAGGGCGTTCTTGTAACCCCTACGGTACATGGCAATCTTCTGATCGGACCTACTGCAGAGGATATTCCGGACAAGGACGGAACGAACACCACAGCGGAAGGTCTTTCCGATATCATGCAGAAAGCATCCTTAAGTGTGAAGAAGATCCCGGCAGGAGCTGTGATCACATCCTTTGCCGGACTTCGTGCCCATGGTGACCAGGGCGACTTTATCATCGGTGAAGTGAAGGGGGCAGAAGGTTTCTTTGATGTGGCAGGCATGGAGTCACCGGGACTGACCTGTGCACCGGCTGTCGGGGAATATGTGGCAGCACTCGTGAAGGAGAAGCTCCATCCGGAGAAAAAGGAGCATTTCATCAGTACCAGAAAGGGCATTCCCAGTATGGCATTGGCAGATGAATCAAAGAAAGAAAAGCTGATCCGTCAGAATCCGGCCTATGCCAATGTGATCTGCCGCTGTGAAATGGTGACAGAGGGAGAAATCCTGGATGCGATCCACAGACCTCTTGGGGCTACCACCACAGATGGCATCAAGAGAAGAACGAGAGCAGGCATGGGAAGGTGTCAGGCAGGCTTCTGCCTGCCAAAGACGATAGAAATCCTGGCAAGAGAGCTTCAGGTACCCGTCAGTGAGATCCTGAAGAACGAGGCCGGTTCTTCCTATCTGCTTCCGGAAGAAGTACAGGAAGGTACGGATGCCGGGGAAGGAGGCTGCAGATGAAGAAGGATTTACTGATCATCGGAGGCGGCCCGGCAGGTATGGCTGCTGCTGTTGCCGCATATGACAAAGGGATTACAGATATTCTGATTCTGGAGAGAGACAGGGAGCTTGGCGGTATCCTGAATCAGTGTATCCACAACGGATTTGGACTTCATACCTTTTCGGAAGAACTGACAGGACCGGAATATGCGGCAAGGTATGAAGAGATGGTATATGAAAGAAGGATCCCCTATCTGTTAGATACCATGGTAGTAGATGTGCAGGGCGGTGATCCCTGCCGGGTAGTTGCCATGAACAGTACACAGGGGCTTTTTACACTGGAAGCGAAGGCTGTAGTACTTGCCATGGGCTGCCGTGAAAGACCAAGAGGAGCCATGAATATACCTGGTTACCGCCCCTCCGGTATTTATTCTGCAGGAACCGCACAGCGGTTTGTAAACCGGGAAGGCAGGCTTCCGGGAAAGGAAGTTGTGATTCTCGGATCCGGAGATATCGGTCTTATCATGGCGAGAAGAATGCACCTGCAGGGTGCAAAGGTGAAGCTGGTCGCAGAGATCATGCCTTATTCCGGAGGTCTTCGGAGAAATATCGTACAGTGCCTGGATGACTTTGGCATTCCGTTAAAGCTCAGTCATACCGTGACGGAGATCCACGGAAAAGAAAGAGTGACCGGTGTTACGGTTTCCAAAGTAGATGAAAATTTAAAGCCCATCCCGGGCAGCGAAGAATATGTTTCCTGCGATACTGTCCTTTTTTCCTGTGGTCTGATCCCGGAGAACGAGCTGTCAGAGGGAGCAGGGGCAGAAATAGATCCTGTGACAAAGGGACCTGTAGTCAATGCCGGTCTGATGACGACAGCAGAAGGTATTTTTGCCTGCGGCAATGTGCTGCATGTGCATGATCTGGTGGACAATGTATCCAAAGAAGCAGAGCAGGCGGGAATCCATGCGGCAGAATATATCCGGAATAAGCCGGAGGGGTTTGGCGAAGCAGTCCGTCCGAAGATCCCTGAGAAGTCAAAGAGTGTGATCCCGGAAGGAAGAGATGCCAGTAAGACACTGATCTGCATCGGCTGTCCGAAGGGATGTATGATCACAGTAGATAAGAAGGAAGACGGCAGTCTCAGTATCACCGGTAACAGCTGCAGGATCGGTGAAAACTATGCCAGAAACGAAATGACGGCACCGAAGAGAGGACTGACCAGTATGATCCGGGTAGAAAAGGGATGCGACCCTGTGGTACCGGTGAAGACAAAGGGTGAGATCCCCAAAGGCAAAATAGAAGACTGCATGGCGGTCATAAGAAATACTACGGTTACGGCACCTGTGAAGATCGGAGAGGTACTGATCAGGAATGTTGCAGATACGGGGGTAGATATTGTAGCGACCGCAACCGTCATAGACAGATAAAAGAGAGGGTATGTTTATGGGGAAATATATCATGGCACTGGATCAGGGTACGACCAGCTCAAGATGTATCCTGTTCGACAAAGGGGGAAACATCTGCAGCATGGCGCAGAAGGAGTTTACCCAGATTTATCCAAAGCCCGGCTGGGTGGAGCATAATCCGGTAGAGATCTGGTCTTCCCAGCTCGCTGTCCTGACAGAAGCCATGGCGATGGCAGGAGCAACTGGAGAGGATATCTGCGGGATCGGGATCACCAACCAGAGAGAAACCACCATTGTCTGGGATAAAGAGACAGGAGAGCCGGTTTACAATGCCATTGTATGGCAGTGCAGGAGAACGGCACCAAAGATTGATGAACTGGTGGCAGCAGGCTACGGGGAAATGATCAAGGAACGCACAGGTCTTGTGCCGGATGCTTATTTCAGCGGTACGAAGATTGCCTGGATCCTGGACAATGTACCGGGTGCAAGAGAAAGAGCGGAAAAGGGAGAACTTCTTTTTGGAACCGTGGATTCCTGGCTGATCTATAATCTGACCAAGGGTAAAGTTCATGTGACAGATTATACCAATGCGTCAAGGACCATGATCTTTGATATCCATAAGCTTTGCTGGGATCAGGAGCTGCTTTCTTTACTGAAGATACCGGAATGTATGCTTCCGGAGGTCAAACCATCCAGCTATATCTATGGCTATACAGATGCTTCCGTGACCGGCAGTGAGATCCCCATTGGCGGAATTGCCGGGGATCAGCAGGCGGCGCTGTTCGGGCAGTGCTGCTTTGAAGCAGGACAGGTGAAGAATACCTATGGTACGGGCTGTTTCCTCCTGATGAATACAGGAGAGAAGGCGATCACCTCCGGACATGGACTGCTGACCACGATAGCGGCAAGCTGCACAGAAAAAGTGGAATATGCACTGGAAGGCAGTGTGTTCGTAGCAGGAGCTGCGATCCAGTGGCTGAGGGACGGTATGCGTATGGTGAAGAGTGCCGCCCAGACCAGTGAATATGCGGAAAGAGTACCGGATACGACCGGTGTTTATATCGTACCAGCCTTTGCAGGAATGGGAGCGCCTTACTGGGACCCTTACGCCAGGGGAACGATCGTTGGCATTACCAGAGGCTGTGAAAAGGAGCATTTTATCCGTGCGGCGCTGGAATCCATTGCCTATCAGACTGTGGATGTACTGCGGGCGATGGAAGAGGATGCACAGGTCAATATTAAAGGACTTAAGGTAGACGGCGGCGCCAGTGCCAATGATTTTCTGATGCAGTTTCAGGCAGATATCCTTGGTGGCAGCGTGTACAGACCTGAGTGTATTGAAACTACAGCACTTGGGGCAGCCTATCTTGCCGGTCTTGCTACAGGCTATTATAAAAGCCGGGAGGAGATCAGCGAAAACTGGAGGCTTTCCAGAGAGTTCTGCAGCGAAATGACAGAAGCTGACAGAGAAAAACTTCTGAAAGGGTGGAAAAGGGCAGTCCGTTGCGCCCTTGCCTTTGCAGCAGAGGAATCCAGATAAGCAGGGAGGGATCATTTTTTGGAAATACAGGAAATTAAGGAAGAACTGAAAGGCTCATTACAGAAGATACTGGTATATGCAGATTGTGATAAAAAGCTGGAGGAGGCATTTGTCAAAAGTCTTACCAGCTATAAGATGCTTTCACAGAAGAGCAGCAGTGACGATGCTGCCAGGGTTCTGCGCCATGAACTGACAGGATTGTTTTACAGGCTCTATGAAGCTGTATTTGGTGCTTTTGTAAAGACGGGAAAGCTTCCTGCTGTGATCCGGATGTTCCTGGAATTTGGATATGTGGATGAAGAACTGGCAGGGATTGAAAATGCAGTTTATCTTTATCAGCTCGTGCAGCAGCTTCCGACGAATCCGGGAGAAGGTGTATATTCTCTGTTCCAGTGGCTTGTGGCTGTATATGCCGGTAAAAAGGAACCAAGCCGGAATGAGCTGGATATGGACTACCGGGAATATTTAAGAGAAGAGAAGCGGATGAGAAGAATTTCCCCGGAAGAGGAAGAGGCACTCCTTAAAAATAACCTGTCCCGTGTCAATTTTGAGATCCGGAATATGTTCATGTCAGTGAATAAGATCACTTTTGGACAGCCAACTACTTTTTGCCCTGTATTTTCCAGGCATACAGTATTAAAAAGCTTAAGCAGCAGCCTGGTGACTGCTGAAAAGGTAAAAACAACGCTTGATAAGATAAGAAGTATTGATTTCGGCGTATTTTACCGGGATACCCTTTACAGTAATCCGGAGCGAGGGCTGAATGGTCTGATGATCAAAACAGAAGTACTGCCGGATGTGATCCTGCTTCCCAATGTGGGAAGCCGTGGTGTTATGTGGCAGGAGATCGAGGGAAGAAAGAGAGATACACCGGGACGTCTGATGTGTTCCATGTTCCATGTGGAAGATCTGGAAAAGACTTTTATGGAACTCGCGGGCGATTTCAGGTGGGAAATGTGCAAGCGTATACAGGGAGGAAGATGGAATGACCTTTCAGAACCTTCCCTTACCAGTGAGTACTGTGACTATGTGCAGTTCTTTAAGAGAAACCGTGAACTGTCCAGTGATACGAAGGAAAAGATCAAAATGCAGATGGGGCGTGCCAGAAATAATTACCGTCAGATGTTTGTAGGTGATTATGTGCAGTGGCTCCGGTATGAGAGCACCGGGTCACCGAGGCTGAATAAGGTGGTACGCCAGATCCTTGCTGTATACTGTCCGTTCAGTGCAGCCGTCAGAAATAAGGTGGCAGTGAATCCTCTTTTTAAAGAGCCGATCGAAAAATATACGATCATCCATTCCAAGGAAGTACATAAGATCACTCTCCTTTGCAAAAAGATGGAAACAACAGGGGGGGTTCCTGCAGAACTGGCAGAATATCTGCGGTATCTGGAAGGCTGACAGGGTATCTGCGTTTTCAGGGTCAGGTGAGCTGACAAAGTATCTGCACTTTCGGGGAAACTGACAGAGCGTCTGTGTTTCCTGAGAATCGACAGGAGAATGATATGAAAAAGAAATTTACAGCAGTCAGGAAGCTGACAGATAACCGGTTTCTGAATCTTTATGAAATGGATGCACTGGATCAGAAGGGACAGCCTTTTTCCTATTATTTTGCATCCAGAAACCCGGAGGATCAGCTTCCGTTGAAAACAGGGAAGGTACCAAAGAACGGTATCGTGATCTATGCACTTCTGAAGGAGGATCCATCAAGACTCGTAATGATCAGGCAGTACCGGTATCCGCTGAATGATTACCTGTATGAACTTCCGGCTGGTCTGATCGATCCCGGGGAAACACCGGGGGAAGCGGCGGCAAGAGAAATGAAAGAGGAAACCGGACTTATCTTTATGCCGGCAGAGGACATCGATCCCGGATTTACAGAGCCATATTTTCTCGGAGCCGGACTTACGGATGAAACGAGCACATCTGTATTTGGTTATGCAGATGGAAGCATTTCCACGGCCTTTACAGAAAGTACGGAAACGATAGAAGTGCTGACAGTTGATAAGAAAGAAGCTGTGCGGATCCTCAGGGAAGAGAAGGTTTCTCTCCGGGCAGCCTTTCTGCTGATCATGTTTTTGCAGCAGAAGGACGAAGATCCCTTTGCTTTCCTGAAAAATGTCACTGGATGATAATATGTATCCAGTGGCATTTTTTGATTATAAACAGCAAATCTTTTGCTTTGGAAAGTGAAAAATGGCATTCCTGTTTCATACCTCGACGTGTCTTAAAAGTGGGAAATTTTAACGCCGAAAAGACATTGATCTGATTGACATTACTAAAAATTACCTTATAATTTAGTTAAATGGGTTTTTATGCAAAATGAATTTTGGAGGTTTTTATGGCAGCAGTTTTTTTGGAAGAAGAAAAGATATTTAAGCTTGATACGAGAAATACAACTTATGTCATTGCAGCAGTAGATGACGAGCAGTTTTTAGGACATGTTTATTATGGAAAGAAACTGAAGGAAGTCCATTTGAACGGTCTTCTCCGTATTCATGAGAATCCTTTTGTTCCTTCAGAGAACAACAGGGACAGGGTATCATTCCTTGACAGTTTTCCGATGGAATATCCGGCACACGGACTTGGCGATTACAGAGAAAGCTGCATCAATATCCGCACAGAGAAAGGAAATGTGGGACTTGCCCTTTCTTATGTATCACATAAGATCACAGAGGGAAAAGATGGACTTGAGGGTCTGCCGGCATCTTTTGGAAAAGCAGGAGAGTGTGAGACTCTGGAGATCCTTTGCGAGGATAAGGTGACGGGACTTCAGGTGATTCTGCAGTACGGTATTTTTGATGAAGCAGATGTGATCACAAGAAGTGTAAAGGTAGTGAACACAGGCAGGGAAGATATCTATCTGACCAAGGTATATTCTGCATGCCTTGATATGGATAATAAAGACTTTGAAGCGATTTCCCTGCATGGTTCCTGGGCGAGGGAAAGACAGATCCAGAGTGTTCCGGTAAGCCATGGTAAGTACAGTGTGGAATCTATCCGTGGAGAATCCAGTCATCAGGATCATCCGTTCCTGGCACTGAAGTCGAAAAATGCAGACCAGGAAAACGGCGAAGTATATGCCATGCATTTCATCTATTCCGGTAATTTCAAGGCCCAGGTACAGTCCGATCAGTTTGATCAGGTGCGTATGACCATGGGAATCCATCCGGAGGATTTCACATGGAAACTGAAATGCGGGGAATCTTTCCAGGCACCGGAGACCGTGCTTGTTTATTCTGCACAGGGACTGGGACAGATGACGAGGATCTTCCATGACTTTTACAGAAATCATCTGATCCGGAGTGAATATAAGAATCAGAAGAGACCGATCCTGATCAATAACTGGGAAGCTACCTATTTTGAATTTAATACAGAAAAGCTGATCGCCATTGCAAAGCAGGCATCTGCACTTGGTATCGAAATGCTTGTTATGGACGATGGATGGTTTGGAAACCGCTGTGATGATAACAGAGCTCTTGGAGACTGGTTTGTCAATGAAGAAAAGCTGAAGGGCGGACTGAAGTATCTTGTGGATGAGGTCAATAAGCTTGGCATGAAGTTTGGTATCTGGTTTGAGCCGGAAATGATTTCACCGGATTCAGATCTTTACCGGGCACATCCGGATTATGCCATTGCGATCCCTGGCAGAGAGCCCAGTCTTTGCAGAAATCAGTATGTGCTGGATCTGACCAGGAAGGAAGTCAGAGACTATGCTTATGAAAGCATGGCAAAGATTCTCCGCAGTGCAAATATTGAATATGTAAAGTGGGATATGAACAGACAGCTCTCTGATATTGGTTCCATGGAGCTTCCGGCAGACCAGATGGGAGAACTGTATCATCGTTATGTACTGGCTGTTTATGAAATGCAGGAGAGACTGGTTACGGAATTCCCTCATCTTCTTCTGGAAAACTGCTCAGGCGGTGGTGCGAGATTTGATCCCGGTATGCTGTATTACAGCCCGCAGATCTGGTGCTCAGATGATACAGATGCGATTGAAAGACTGAAGATCCAGGAAGGTACAGCGATGATCTATCCACTGTCCACGATGGGGGCACATGTATCTGACTGCCCGAACCATACAGTAGGCAGGGTAACACCTTTTGAGACAAGAGGCTATGTAGCACTTGCAGGTACCTTTGGATATGAACTGGATGTAACGAAGATCCCTGAAAGTGACAGAGAGCAGATCCCGGCACAGGTTGCCATGTATCATAAGTACAATGATCTTGTAAGGGAAGGAGATTATTACAGGATCGCTTCCTATGCGGAGAACCATTATTATGACTGCTATGGTGTTGTTAGCAAGGATAAGAAAGAGGCACTGTATACCTATGTGCAGGTACTGAACCGTCCGAATTACCACAGCAGGAGAATATACCTGAAGGGGCTGGCAGCAGAGAAATATTATGTAATTGAGGGAGAAGAAGGAACATGGTCCGGAGAGACACTGATGAATGCAGGACTTCTGGTACAGAATCCCTTTGGTGACTTTAAAGGAAAGTTGATTCACCTGACAGAGGTGTAAACACAGAACTTGTGGAAAGGAACAGGTAAAAGATGGCATCAGAATATATCAATCAGTGGATCAGAATAGAGGAAGACGGTATCTGTCTGGTATTTGGAGTGACAAAGGAAAATCAACTGAAGTTATTTCATTTTTCAGCAAAACCTCTTTCTGAGCAGGAAGAAAAGAAACTGACAGAGAATGAAACATTTCTTCAGGAAGGCTTCCAGCTGGTACAGGTTAATTTCTCAGGCTATAACAGACCCTATGAAAAGCATGGCAATAAACATATTGTAACAGCGCCGGGGTATATGCTCACCTTTGTGGATATGAAGGATGAGCGCAATGAGACGGGAAGAGTGCTGACATTTATCCAGAAGGATGAAGAAACCGGAGCCAGAGTAGTGACAACCTGGCAGTTTTATCAGGGAACCTCTACGATCAGGATGCAGAGTGAAGTGACCAATGAGGGAACTGAGACACAGACACTGGAGTACATTTCATCTTTCTATTATCTGGGCATAGAAAAAGAAGGGGAGATGAGCTCTGATGACAAGATGCAGCTCACCTTTTCCCACAATGGCTGGCAGAAGGAAATGAATTTCCATACCTACAGTTTCCCGGCACTGGGGCTTCCCCAGACCCAGCCTACCGTATATCAGAGAACGTCAAAGACCATTGAACTGACCAATACAGGAAACTGGTCAACCAAGGAATATCTTCCGATGGGCTATCTGTCCAATGAAGAAGCGGGTACTGCCATGTACTGGCAGATCGAGCATAATGGTTCCTGGCACGCAGAGATCAGTGATCAGAATGATCATTTTTATCTGGCACTGAGCGGCCCGACCGAAGTGCAGTCCCACTGGTTCCAGAATTTAAAACCGGGTGAGAGCTTTACCACAGTTCCGGTAGCAGTTGGTGTTTCAGATGCGGATTTTGCAAAGGCTATGGGACAGCTTACGAAGTACCGCCGTATGATCCGCAGGGCAAATAAGGATGATGAGAATCTGCCTGTTATCTTCAACGATTACATGAACTGTCTCTTTGGGGATCCAACGACAGAAAAGGAGCTGCCTCTGATCGATGCGGCAGCTAAGGCGGGCTGCGAATATTATGTCATTGATGCCGGCTGGTATGCACCGGGACTCTGGTGGGACAGCGTTGGCGAGTGGCAGGAATCAAGGGAACGTTTCCCGGGCGGTATCAAAGAAGTAACTGATTATATCCGCAGTAAGGGAATGGTGCCTGGTGTATGGCTTGAACTGGAAGTTATGGGTATCAACTGTGAAAAAGCAAAGAATGCTCCGGATGACTGGTTCTTTATCCGTCATGGAAAGAGAGTCTTTGACAGAAGCCGGTATCAGCTTGATTTCCGTAACCCGGCCGTTATTGACCATGTCAATGAAGTGATAGACAGGGTTGTCAATGAGTACGGAGTAGGGTATATTAAGATGGATTACAATATTGAGCCCGGTATTGGTACAGAGCTTGGTGCGGACAGTGTGGGAGCAGGACTCCTTGCCCATGAAAGAGCATATCTTGCCTGGCTTGACAGTGTATTTAAGAAATACCCTGATCTTGTGATTGAAAACTGTTCCAGCGGCGGTCTCAGGATTGATTATGCGCTGCTGTCCAGATACAGCATCCAGTCCACAAGTGATCAGGAGGATTATCAGAACTATGCTTCTATTGCAGTGAATGCGCCGGCTGGTCTGACACCGGAACAGGCAGCAGTATGGTCATATCCGCAGAGAAACGGAGATGAAGAAGAAACGATCTTCAATATGGTCAATGCCATGCTCCTGCGTATTCATCAGAGCGGTCATCTGGCAGAGCTTTCTCCGGAAAGGGTTGCACTGGTGAAAGAGGGAATTACCTATTACAAGGAGATCCGCAGTGATATTAAGAAGGCACTTCCCGACTGGCCGATCGGTCTTGCAGATACCAGGGCGACTTTCCTGTGCAGCGCACTGAAGACAGAAGACAGGGCATACATAGCGGTGTTCCGCAGAGACAAGGATGAAGAGGATGACAGAACGATGGTGAGGATTCCTCTTGCCCATCTGTTTGAGGGAGAAAAGAAGCTGACTGTAAAGCTGGCTTATCCGCAGACGGCAATGAAAGAAAATGTGGAATATTCTTTTGAGGCTGACAGAAAGGTTCTGGTAGTTGATTTTAAGAAGAAAGTAATGGCCAGAATTTTTGAAGTAACGGCCGAATAAAACATGTAAGATGCCGGAAAGTCTTACATATGTGTGGAGGGGAACATGGCAAAGGCAGTAAGGCTTGCCGATATAGCGAAGATACTGAATGTAAGTACTGTTACTGTCTCCAAGGCACTTTCTGATCAGAAGGGTGTCAGTGAGGAGATGAGGGACAGGATCAAGCAGCTGGCAGAGGAGATGGGATACCAGTCCCCGTCAGAGGCAAAGCGGAAGAAAGAACAAAAAAGCTACAATATCGGGATCATTATTTCGGACAGATACCTGGATCAGTATGAATCTTTTTACTGGAAGATGTACCGGGCAGTAGCGACCAAGGCGATCAGTAAAGAGTGCTTTACCATGCTGGAGGTACTCAGCGTGGAGGCAGAACAGGAGCACAGGGAGCTTCCAAAGCTCCTGCAGGAGCATAAGGTGCAGGGCGTGATCATCATTGGTCTTCTGAAAGAGGACTATCTGAATATGCTGATCCGCGAAGCACAGGTTCCCATGCTGTTTCTGGATTTTTATGATAAGGGACATGACTGTGACTGCGTGGTGACAGATAATTTCTACGGGATGTACAAGGTGACGGATTATCTGTTTGAGATGGGACATAAGGACATTGCCTATGTGGGAACGCTTCTTTATACAGGAAGCATTACAGACCGTTACTTTGGTTACGCAAAAGCACTTTTGGAGCACGGACAGCAGGTAAGAGAGGACTGGGTGATCGAAGACCGGAATCTTTCTGATGGGCAGAGGGATGATGATTTTGAGTTTAAACTGCCGGAGGAAATGCCGACAGCATTTGCCTGCAACTGTGATCTGACAGCAGGTGTTCTGATCAATGCACTTCAGAAAAAGGGTTACCGGGTACCGGAGGATATTTCCGTTGTGGGATTTGATAATTTTATCCATCCTGGGATCTGTAATGTGGAGATCACGTCCTATGAAGTAGATATCAGGGAGATGGCAAGAAAAGCAATCAATACCCTGATCAAGAAGATGAACGGGGAAAGTTATAAGCAGGGGATCACCGTGGTAGATGGACGGATGGTGATCAGAAACAGTGTAAAACAAATCTAAAGGATCATGCCGGTCTGACGATAGGCGAGAGGTGTCAGACCGGTATATTTTTTGAAAAGAGAAATAAAGTGGTTGGTGTTATCAATACCGACACGGCTTCCAATTTCATGTATTTTTAAAGTGGTGGTGAGCAGCAGATGCTTTGCCACCTTTATTCGTTTCTGGTTCAGATACTGGAGGGGCGGAAGACCGAAAGCTGCCCCGAATTCCCGGCAGAACCGGTATTTGCTGATATGGAAGCGCAGAGACAGATCATCAAGAGAAAAATCCTCCTCAAAATGGTGTTCAAACAGCGCCCTGGCTTCTGTGAGGTAGGATGGGAGCAGGGAACCGGATTCCTGATCAGATTGCCTGATGACAGAAGAGACCAGGATATCTGTCAGAAGTGCATGAGCTAGGAGAGAGTCCTGACCGGAGGAAAAGGCGAGCAGGAGCTTTTGCAGGCAGAGGGTCATATCTGAAAATGGTGGTGCATCGATCACAGAAGGATGGCCGCCGGAGAGCATCTCCGCATAGGTTCCCAGGGAATGACCCTGAATAAGGCAGATGGAAAAATCCCAGGGTGAGAGAGCGATATCCAGGCGGAAGCGGCTTTCACAGCTACAGAAAACCAGTGTATTTTCGGAAAGCGTATATACCTGACTGCCGGAGAGCAGCTTGCCACAGCCCTTTTTCGTATAAAGCAGAAGATAACAGGGAAGAGGGGCTGCTTCGTAGGACCAGGGAGCGTTGGCCAGGCAGCTGCCGGCAGACAGAACATGCAGGAAAGGGTCCTGCGTATCGGTGACAGAAGCTGCAGCAGTTGTGGCATTTTGAAAAACGGAAGTGATGATTTCCATAGAGTACCTGGTCCTTTCGGTGGATATTGTCTGTATATATCTGCTTTTATTGTATTATATTTCCGGGAAACCCGCAAACTGCAAATCAATAAATGATATGTCTATAAAATAGACATTCAAATTAGCTTAAATATAAAGTAAAAAATTAGCTAAAAATTGAAGTAAAGGCAGAAATTTACGTAAACGTTATCGTGAAAATGTACAAAAAGAGAAGCTGCTTATTAGTAAAATAGAGGAAACATACAAGAATAGCAATAATAAGAGATAAAAAACAATAATGGGTGATGATTAAAAAGTTAAATTAAATATAATTAAAATTAACCTACAAAATTAAGTTAAAAGTTAAGTCTGGATAACTTAAGAAGAAAAGGTTTATAAAAAGGAGGATATTTTATTATGAAGCTGAGAAAAGCATTAGCACTCGGTCTCGCAGCAGCTATGACTGTTTCCATGATCGGCTGCGGCAGCACAGCAGATACAACAACTGATTCTGCTGACACAACAGAAGCTACTGACGACGCAACAGAAGCTGCTGATACTACAGAAAGCACAGACAGCACAGAAACCACAACAGATGGCGTTCCCGGATATCTGGACATCAATCTTGATGATTACACAGATCTGACCGCTTCCATCAAGTTCCTTCACTGCAGAACTGACCGTGAGGAAGATGGTTCCATGGCAGAGATGATCGCAGCATTTAATGAGAAGTTCCCTAACATCGAAGTTAAGACTGAAGGTGTTACAGACTACGCAGAAGACGCTCTTCTTCGTCTGTCTCAGGGTAACTGGGGTGACGTTATGTGGATCCCTGCAGTAGATAAGAAGGATCTTGGATCCTACTTCATGCCTCTTGGATCTACAGAAGAGATGAGCAAGACTCTGAACTTCGTAAACCAGAACGCATACGATGGTATCACCTATGGTATTCCTGTATGGGGAAATGCACAGGGTGTTGTTTACAACAAGGCAGTATTTGAAGCAGCTGGTATCACAAAGCTTCCTACAACTCCCACAGAGTTCCTTGAAGACCTTCAGCTGATCAAAGACAATACAGATGCTATTCCGCTGTACACAAACTATGCAGCAGGATGGACCATGGGTGCATGGGATGCTTACATCGGTGTTGTTTCTAATGGAGATGCTACTTTCATGAACCAGAAGTTCGTTCATACAGCAAATCCTTTTGACGATCCTGGTGATGATACCGGTATCTACAACCTGTACAGAATCCTTTATGATGCAGTTGCTAACGGTCTGATCGAAGATGACTATACAACAACTGACTGGGAAGGCTGTAAGGGTATGATCAACAATGGTCAGATCGGTGCTATGGTTCTTGGTTCATGGGCATATTCACAGATGGTTGAAGCTGGTGATCACGGTGATGACATCGGTTACATGCCTTTCCCGATGACTGTAGACGGAACACAGTATGCACTTGCTGGTGGTGACTACAACTACGCAGTAAACGTTAACTCTTCCGATGAGAACAAGATCGCTTCCCTCGTATTCATCAAGTGGATGCTTGAGGAATCCGGATGGTCTGTAAGAGAAGGCTGCTACTCAACCGTAATCGGTGGTGAGAACCCTGATATGTACTCTGCATTCGATGGCTGCGAGATGCTTTCTGATGAAGTTGCTCTTGCAGGTGAAGAAGAGTTCTTAAATGAGATGAACGCTGAATCCGAGCTGTCCTTCAATGCAGGTGGAAACGCTAAGGTTCAGAGCATTGTAGAAGCAGCAGCAACAGGTTCCAAGTCTCTTGATGATATCATGGGCGAGTGGACAACTGCTTGGAATGATGCACAGGATGAACTGGAGATCGAAGTTTTATACTAATCAGAAAAGCCTGAAAGAAATTAAGTGATATTGTGAGCCAGGGAGGGAGTTTCTCCCTGGCTCTAAATGCGTCAGAGGACGTGCATTATCGTCGGGAGGAAATTTATATGGCAATGTCAAAGACAATTGTCCCTGGAAAGAAAAGAACCTTTTTAGAATGGGCAAGAAGCAGAGACGGACAGAAGGTTTTTGTTATGATCGCATTTATGGTCATTCCACTTGTTCTCCTGTTTACTTTTACCTATCTGCCTTTTGCAGAAATGTTTGGCTTCAGCTTTTATAAGATGAAGTATCTCGGAGAGAGAAAATTTGTAGGATTAAAGAATTATATCAAAGTGTTTGAGAGAGACGACTGTTTCGGAGCATTAAAACTGAGCCTTTATTATATGGCCGGTTCTATCGTGCAGCTGGCACTTTCCCTTTATCTGGCCACTGTACTCAGCTTTAAGGTAAAGGGTGGGAATATCTTCAAGGGATTCATGTTTTTCCCTTATCTGATCAATGGTATTGCAGTAGGTTTTATTTTTAAATTTTTCTACACCAGAGGTTTCGTGTTTGATACCGTGCTTCAGTGGTGTGGTTTTCAGCTTGACAATCTTCCGTATTGGCTGAGAGACCAGAGGATCAATAACATTTCTCTGGTGGCTACTTCTGTATGGCGTTATTTCGGACAGAACATGGTGCTCTTTATCGGTGCGATCATGTCTGTGGATTCCGAACTTTATGAAGCAGCCATGCTGGACGGTGCAAATAAATTCCAACAGTTTATTTATATTATCTTACCAAGTATCAAGACGATCATTACCTTAAATGTGATCCTGTCCATTACCGGATCCTTAAGTGCATTCGAGCCGCCTTACGTTATTACAGACGGTGCCAACGGAACGGGAACCTATTTCGTGGTTATGCATGAGATCGCACATACCCAGCAGAAGGTAGGTCTGGCATCTGCCATGGCGATCATCCTTTTAATGATCATCTTTGCAGCAACGATCCTGCAGAAGCTGTTCTTCAAGTATGTATTTAAGAATGCTGAGGATGAGGATATCAATGCGGCAGTAAGAAGAGAAAAGAAGCTTGCCAGAATGGCAGCCAGAAAGGCAGGTAAATAAAGATGAGTTTTCGGAAGATAGCAAGAGTTATCCTGACAGCATTAAAATATTTATCACTGGTGTTCTTTTCCTTTGTTGCAGTGCTTCCTATTGTTTCCTGCGTTGTCACTGCTTTCAAGACGGATGTTGAATATCAGAGCACCAATGTTATGACCATGCCGGAGAGCTGGCTCTATTTCAAGAACTTTACTTATGCGTTCCAGAATGCACATATGGGTAAGGCATTTATCAACTCCACGATTATCCTGATCTGCGTGCTTTTGGTTTCTACCCTGGTAGGTACACAGCTTGCTTACGTGCTGAACCGTTTCAAGTTTCCGGGCAATAACCTGATCCGTAACCTGTTCCTGTTCGCATCCCTGCTTCCCGGTGTTGCGATGCAGATCTCAGTTTATGAAATTATGACAAAATTAGGCTTTATTAATTCCCTGATTGGTTATATCATTATGATGTGTGGTACTGATGTTATTTCCATTTATATTTATATCCAGTTCTTTGAAAATATTGATTATTCACTGGATGAATCAGGAATCATGGACGGAGCATCCTATTTTACGATTTTCTACAGGATCCTGCTTCCTCTGTTGAAGCCGGCGATCGTGACCTCCTGTATCCTGAAGGGTGTTGGCACTTATAATGAATATTACAATGCCAATCTTTATCTGCAGGACAAGAAGCTGCTGCCTACCGTGGCAACCTCCCTGTATACCTTCGTAGGACCGCAGGGAAGCAAATACAATCTGATCTGTGCGGGTGTTATCATTTCCCTGCTCCCGGCACTTATCGTATTTGTTACCTGCCAGAACCAGATCTACAGCGGACTGACCGCAGGTGCAGTCAAGGGTTAAACAGACAGAATCAGTTCCACAAATCAATAAAGGAGAAGGGACAAAATGATGATGTTAGAAGAAGTAAAAGCACATTTGCTGAATGATATCATTCCTTTCTGGAAAAATCTGAGGGATGATGAATTTGGCGGTTACTATGGTTATATGGATTATGACCTGAAGGTGGATAAGAAGGCAGTGAAGGGCTGTATCTTAAACAGCCGGATCACCTGGTTTTTCGCCAATGCCTACACACTTCTGAAGGATGAGAGCCTTCTTGAGGAAGCAAAGCATGGATTCGCTTTCATGAAGGATCATTGCATGGATAAGGAAAACGGTGGTATTTTCTGGTCCATGAAATATGACGGCACACCGGAAGACACAACCAAGCATACTTACAATCAGGCATTCTCTATTTACGCACTTTCCTCTTATTATGAGGCAACAGGTGATGAGGAAGCTCTTGCCATGGCAAAGGAGCTGTTCCATATCATTGAGACAAAGTGTACTGATGAGATCGGTTATAAGGAAGCTTTTGACAAGGAATTCCATGAAGTAGAGAATGACAAGCTTTCTGAAAACAGTGTTATTGCCGAGAAGACCATGAATACCCTGCTTCATGTATTTGAAGCCTATACAGAGCTTTACCGGGTAGCAAAGCTCCCAGAGGTAAAGGAAAGACTTGAGTGGATCATGGATACCTTTGCTGATAAGGTATATAATCCAAAGCTCCACAGACAGGAAGTATTCTTTGACAGGAACATGAATACCATTCTGGATCTGCATTCCTATGGTCATGATATCGAGACAGCATGGCTGATGGATCGTGGTGTTGAAGTTCTTGGTGAGAAGAAATATGAAGAGAAAATGACACCCATTACCAAAGATCTGACAGCAGAGATCTATAGGGTAGCTTTTGACGGACATTCCCTTGCGAATGAATGTGAGAAGGGTGTTGTAAATGTACATCGTATCTGGTGGGTACAGGCAGAGACCGTGATCGGTTTCCTGAACGGCTGGCAGAAGGATCCTTCTAAGACAGAGTATCTGGAAGCAGCAAAGTCCGAGTGGCAGTTCATCAAGGATCATGTGATGGACAAGAGACAGGGATCCGAGTGGTTCTGGGAGGTAGATCCTTCCGGAAAGCCCTACGAAGGAAGGCCTATCGTAGAGCCGTGGAAGTGTCCGTATCACAATGGAAGAATGTGCTTTGAAGTAATCAGAAGATTAGAAGGAAAAGAGATCTGAGAAAGGGGAAAATGAGTATGTTACATCAGAAGTATGAAGAAGAATTAAAGAAGTATGAAGCACTCATCAATAAGAAAAACGAAGTAGATCCCAATTTCTATAATGGGGTATATGACCGCTATGTGAATCCGGTCCTGACAAGAGAGCATATTCCGCTTACCTGGCAGTATGACTTAAATCCGGAGACCAATCCGTATTTCATGAAGAGACTGGGAATCAATGCTGTTATGAATTCCGGTGCAATCGAACTGAACGGAAAGTATTATCTGGTAGCCAGAATTGAAGGAGATGACAGAAAGTCCTTCTTTGGCGTAGCAGAAAGTGACAATGGTATCGACGGATTCCGTTTCTGGGATTATCCGATCCTGCTTCCGGATACCTGCAAGGAAGAGACCAACGTATATGATATGCGTCTCACCAAGCATGAAGATGGTTATATCTATGGTGTATTCTGCTCAGAGAGCAAGGATACCACGGTCAATGACCTTTCTGCAGCAGTTGCAGCAGCAGGTATTGTAAGAACCAAAGATCTGAAGACATGGGAGAGACTGCCTAACCTGGTAACCTTAAACTCCCCTCAGCAGAGAAACGTAGTACTGCATCCTGAATTTGTAAATGGCAAGTATGCTTTCTATACAAGACCAATGGATGATTTCATCGAGACAGGATCAGGCGGTGGTATCGGATTCGGACTCTGCGA
>CACXDC010000230.1 GCA_902766365.1 uncultured Lachnospiraceae bacterium
GTCTTATAAGTAAATGTGCCACATAACACACAGGATAATACGATCACACCTACAACCGTAAATGGACTCAGCCTCTTTTTACGCCTTCGTCGTGCCATAATACTTCCTCAACTCCCCTTGGATCATCTGCATCTCGTCCCCCAACGAAACGCAACGATCAATTCCTCCGGGACAATCCATATCTGGTATGACCGATCAGTAACAACCACCAAATATAGTGTCCTCATAAAATGTCAGTGAAACTTGCTCCGAATACCCATTCCATCTAGCTTTTGCTATTTGATCCAGTTATTTTACTATACAACATTTTAGCCAATTTCGCAACCCTAAATCCTATTTTTTTATTATATTTGCCTAATATTTTCTGTAGTCCCGTACGGAGAGGAATACTGATCCCAGCCTCATATAAGATCCCTCCTGCAAGCATCCCCACGATCCCATACCACCTGGGAACACCATCTATCATTTGAAAAAACAGAATAAACACCGGGATACTTAACATACTCCAGTACAATATGTCCTCTACCCACACCCAGATCCTTCCATGAGGGATCAGCCACCGCCATAATCTCAAAATATCATATCCAAACATCATAAACATTCCGGCACACAATGTTGTGATCTGAAAGTATACCTGATCCTGAATCACCTGTTTCACTGAAACATTCTCCCCAGAAACGAAGCTGCCTTCTTCTCCGCCTCGCCCTTATCAGAATAGGCGAAGCTGTCAATCCTTCCATCCACATCAACCTCCCCCTTTTCCAGAGAAAGACGGTTTACATGAAGTTCATCTCCCTTGATCAGCAGGATCCCCTGCTCTGTCTCAAGATAAACCTCCTTGGCGTCAAAGGAAAGAACATCTCTCACCCCGGACATTACCGCTGTGCGCCGGCCGTTCAGATATACCTTATGTACCCCTCTGTTTTCACGTAAATTTCTATTCTCTTCCATATCAATCTCCATTTCTGTACCGCATCACTCTTAAAAACTGTTCCAACTCCTGCAGGAAGTTTCCTATTCCCTAAAAAAACCGCCTGCATAACAAATATATATGCAGACGGTTCTGTGATTATGTTCCTGTCCCTACATTATTAAGAATCTGTTCCCTCTGAAATCTTAAAGAACACGGTACAGCTCCTTTGCTTCATCCTTTTTGTAAGTTTCCTCGATACTGAGAACCTCAACTTTTACCACCTTATCCCCGAAGGTGATCTCAATGATATCTCCCACCTTTATATTATGAGAGGCTTTGGCTACCTTGCCATTGACCTGAATCCTGCCGGCATCACATGCCTCATTGGCAACCGGCCTTCTCTTGATCAGTCTGGATACCTTTAAATATTTATCTAATCTCATAGTAATCCCCCTGTAGCTTCTATTAATTAAGAAGTCTTTCTTGTTTCGTTTTTTGCTCACACTACATTACGAGCATTTTCCTATACTTTAAAAAAAGGGTTGCCTGAACGGCAACCCAAAGCATATCCTGTTTCACAAAAATTACTCGTTTACAGCATCCTTTAAAGCCTTACCAGCCTTAAACTTAGGAGCGTTTGAAGCTGCGATCTTGATTGTCTCTTTTGTGAGTGGGTTTCTTCCCTCTCTAGCTGCTCTGTGCTGTACCTCGAATGTACCAAAGCCAACTAACTGAATCTTCTCGCCCTTCTTTAACTCGTCTGTAACAGTGTCGATAAATGCCTTTAATGCCTTCTCAGAATCCTTCTTGGAAAGCTCAGACTTCTCTGCGATAGCTGCAACCAATTCTGTCTTGTTCATGGATAAACTCCTCCTAAAAAAAAATTTCCGTAAAAACTTACAAGTCTATTTATACCCTTATTGCCCCTATTTGTCAAGGATTTTCAGCAATTCTTTCGATTTTATCCGCACTTTTTGACATTCTACGATCGCAGAGTCTGTTTTTTGTGAAACAACAACGATGATCTATCATTTTTCCGGCTTTCATTGCCCTTATCGTCTGATTTGATCCATATATAAGTGCCTTCTTCCGTTAAGCCTCAAATCCTCTTAACATGTTTCTGAAATCCGGCTCCATCCAGAAGAAGAGCTCCGACATCCTGTCATTATGTTCCGGTGGCTGATACGACTCACA
>CACXDC010000231.1 GCA_902766365.1 uncultured Lachnospiraceae bacterium
CTTCCTGTTTTGACCATCAGCGTTTCTTCTGTCTTTTTCCGCCGCTGGCCGACTGCCTTTTCCATCACTTCCCGGAATTTCTGCTCATTCACCGGTTTCAGCAGATAATGAAATGCTCCCACATCATATCCGTCAAACACATATTCCCTGAGCGCCGTTATAAAAATAATGATGACATCCGATTTCCTGCGAAGCTGCCTGGCCACCTCCACGCCATTTAAGATCTTATGCGCTTCCTCCCGGTTCAGGGAAATATCAAGCAATACGATATCAAAGGGGAGCCTGCTGTTTAAAAGTGCTTCCCCGTTTTCAAATACGCTGATCTCTGCCGATACACACTGCTCTGTCAACTTCTGCAGATATTCTCTTATAGGCCGTTCATCATCACAGATTGCTACCTTCAGCATCTCTTTTCCCCCTCCGGTCAGACTATTTTCTTCCGCTGTTATTTATATATATCGGCAAGGTAACATTTTCCCTACAACTTCAAAGTCACTTCAAGGTCACTTCAAAGTCAACTTCAAAGCCACTTCAAGGTCAACTTCAAAGCCACTTCAAGGTCAACTTCAAAGCCACTTCAAGGTCAACTTCAAAGCCACTTCAAGGTCAGTATAAAAAAAGCTGCCGCATAGATGTGCGGCAGCTCCACTTTATCTTTGATAATCTGAAACAAATTTTATTCCTGTGCCATCATCTTAACTCTGGCAAGTGCCTTTTTCACAGGTGGAAGGGAGATCACGATCAGTGTGAGCACACCTTCTGCCAGAATATAAGAATAATTGTAAATGATCGGGTAAATGGCTGACAGGGACTTCGGGAAGTTATCCGGCATATAATCCATCCAGTATAAGTATCCTCCAATCGTATGGAACAGACCTCTCACCAGGATAGCCACAAGATATCCTTTCACAAGCCCATGCTTTTTCTGATAAAAGAAACCTGACAGTCCAAGCGCTGCAAAGGCCAAAATATAATCCATACATGCCTGCAGGGGAGAAAGGATATAGCTTCCGCCATCCTGCACAAACTGCAGAAGTCCATAAGCGAAACCGGACATAATACCAACCTTGGGGCCATACCAGTAACCGATCAGAACTACAAAAAGCATGGAACAGAGTGTAACAGATCCTCCAAAGGGCATAGGAATCACTTTAATATAAGAAGTTGCGAATCCAAGTGCCATTGCTACTGCGCAGAACACGATCTGTCTGGCTGAAAAGCCCTTTTTCTCTTTCTTCTCGTGATCTCCTTCAACTGGCTTTTTCTTAAGGAATGCAGAAAGAACGATCAGCAAAACGATCAGCACTCCTATACAGATTGTTCCTGTCTGAGTCAGGGAAAAATATCCATCCTCAGCGTTAAAAAAGTTTGACATAAAAAAACCTCCTTGTAAAAATGGTCACAGGAGGGGCTTTCAACTGCTTCCCTACGCCGGTATTATCCGGTTCAGGTGATGAGGGTTAGAATCAGTCATCCGATTCAATCTCAGCGTTAGCTCCCCTAGCGATATCTGTACAATAAGACAGATTCTTCTTTTTGTCAATATGCGATTTGTCCCCATACGCCCCGGGTCGTCATGCCAATGGAATCTCTTTTGATAATGCAAAGGAATAGATCAGCTTCTCTTTCACCGGCTTTCCGGTAAGACGCTCAATTGCCTGTGCATAATAATCAAGCTGTACCTGATACCTCCGCACCAGCTCTTCTGCCGTTTCTACCCGGTCTGTCTTATAATCAGCCACTACAATAGTGTCCTCTTCCTCGAAAAAAACATCTATGATTCCCTGGATCAGTACCGTTTCTTCTTCCGGGAGATCCTCTCCCAGCTTATTGGCCGGAAGTCCAAGCACAAAGGGCTGCTCTCTGTAAAGCTTTCCTGCCTGCTGTGCGCTGGCCATTCTCCTGGCCAGATCCGTATTAAGAAAAGCTTCTATCTTGCGGTCTGCCACTGCATCTCTTTCTGCCTGTTTCAGCTTTCCGCTTTCACACAGTGCCTGAAGCTGTGCATCCAGTTCTTTCCTGTATTTTTGTCCTTCTGCCATGCCCGGATATTCTCCCTGCAGAAGTCCTGCGAAATCGAGCAGCTCCATAACTTTGTGGTAAGCCGTTCCACGGTCTGTTCCCGACATGGTTTCCTTTTCTTTGATAAAGGAAGGAATATAAGGAGTGACCTCCGGCTGTGGAAACAGCTCCCTGGTAAAGCCATCTGCTGTCCCTTCTCCTGCACTGCCGGACAGATCACTGATTGACTTTTCTGATAAATGCCCCATCCCTGCTTTTTTCAGTTCTGACACTGTCGTCTTCACAAAGAGATGCTGCAGCTCCGTATGGGGATAGGTTCTGCTTAACTTTTGTGACATCTCTGTCATAAGTTCATTATCCACCCCGGACAACAGCAGTTCCTGCCTGCTGTCATAATTTCGTATGTTTTCTTCTACTTCCTTCGTAAACAGTTCTTCGCTGCTCTGGAATGTCACCTCATCCACCCTGAAACAGGGAAGCAGGAAATCAAGAAAAGACCCGGCTGATGCCAGCATGGAAAAGGGCACCTTCTCATAGGGTTCTCTCTGCTCCATCGAACTCTTTATCTTCTCAAGATCAGGTACTGCCGCCGTCAGGATCAGCTTTTCCCTGGCTCTTGTCATGGCAACATACAGAATACGCATCTCTTCTGACAAAGCTTCCAGCTTCAGCTTCGTTGCGATTGCATTCTTCCGAAGTGTCCTGCTGCTGATCCTCTCACTGCTCTGCACATAGTCCACACCAATTCCCATATCCACATCCAGGATCAGGCTTCCGCTCATATCCGTCCTGTTAAACCGGTGGGAAAGTCCTGCCACGAAGCAGACCGGGAACTCCAGTCCCTTACTTTTATGGATACTCATGATCCGGACAACATCTGCATTTTCATCCAGTACATCTGCTTCTCCGTAATCGACCTGATACTTTTCCAGCTGCTTCATGTACCGCAGGAAATGAAACAGCCCGTAATAGCTTGTATTTTCAAAAGCCGCCGACCTCACAAGCAGCATTTCCACATTGGCCCTTCTCTGATCCCCGCCGGGTTTTGCCTGGATATACTCCAGATACCCGGTCTCTGTCAGGATGCTCTGGATCAGTTTATGGATAGGTGTGTACACTGCCATTTTCCGCCACCGTCTGATCCGCTGCAGAAATCCGGAAACCTTTTCTTCGCTTTCCCTTCTGATCAGATCTTCATATAATAAACTGTTTTTCTCCCCTGCCGCACGGATCCCTGCAATCTCTTCCTCTGTAAATCTTCCAAAGAAGGATTTCATCGTTCCAAACAGAGGAATATCCTGCATGGGATTGTTTAAAACCTGCAGAAGTGCCAGGATCTCACGCACCTCGGCCGCCTGAAAATATCCTGTTCTTGATGTCACATAGGCCGGAATCCCTTCCTTCTCCAGGATTCCTCTGAATTCTTCCGCTGTGGAAGAGACTGCACGCAGAAGGATCACCATGTCACTGTATTTCACCGGACGAAGGCCGCCACTTTCCTTATCCTGTACCTGCAGTGTCCTGTGCAGTTCCCGGATACGGGACGCTATCATGACCGCTTCTGATTCTCCACCTGACAGTCCCCCCTTCTGATCCTTCTCTGTCAGCAGGATTTCTGTTCCATACCCTTCCCCTTCCGGATAAACAGCTCCCGGATACAGGGCCGCCGCATCATCATAGGATATTCCGCCGATCTTTTCTCCCATGATCTTCTCAAATACATGATTGATGCTGGTGATAACCTCTTTTCTGCTACGGAAGTTCTGATGCAGATCAATTCGTTGTCTCACTGAGTCATCATTAGAATAACGGGTGTATTTTTCGATAAAAAGTTCCGGTCTTGCCAGTCTGAACTTATAAATGCTCTGCTTGACATCTCCTACCATGAAGCGGTTAAATGCGCCCTCTTCCTCTCCGGAAACGCTCTTAAGAAGCAACTCCTGTACCAGATTGCTGTCCTGATACTCATCGATCAGGATCTCTGTAAAGAACTGCCGGTACTCCCTGGCTGCAGCCGTAGCTTCCAGGCTTCCATCCTCACTTTTCCGGATCAGGATCTGCAGCGCCATATGCTCCATATCACTGAAGTCGATCACATTTTCCTGCCGCTTCTTTTCTTCAAACCGGCGCAGGAACTGGATGGTCAGTGTAAGCAGTGTTCTGACCGGTTCTGCCGCTTCCTGCATTCTGTGAACTGCCGTTTCTGCCGGAAGCAGGAAGAAATTTTCCTGCAGGTCATCGATCTGCTTTTTAACCGCATTCCGGATCTCCTTGGCCTGATCCCGGAGGACCGTATCCACACTGTCATCCTTTTTCCCCGGCAGCCTGTCAAAATGAATGGCTGAAAATGCCTCACTGAGTGTCAGATAACTGTCCTTTCCAGCCACAGCCTCCAGCATTTCCACTTCTCTTTCCAGCATTTCTCCATAGTAATAAGGACCTGATGGCTGTTCTGCCAGTCTCACTGCTTCCCGCAGTCTGTCAGCACTTTCCTTTATGTATGTTAAAACATAATTTAACAAATACGTCATCCATTCCTGCGATTCAAGATCTGATACATCTGTTATTTTATAATCTTCTTCCCGCTCCTTCAGCCATTCCTCCGGCCATGGATAACTGACAGCGAAGTCATACAGCTTTCCTATATATTCCTCAAGCGCTCTGTCACTGCTTCCTCCGGTAAAATATTCCACACAGGCATGAAATTCTTCTGTTCCCTCCTGATACCACTCTTCCAGAAGTTCTGTCAGGACATCCTGCTTCATCAGCTTCAGCTCGCCCTCATCTGCGATCCGAAAGGCAGGATCCAGCCCGATATCATTAAAATTATTTCTGACCACAAAGAGACAGAAGCTGTCGATGGTCGTGATCTTGGCATTGTGAAGAAGAGTACTCTGCTTCTGCAGGTGCTCATTTTCCGGATCCCCGGTCAGTGCCTTTTCTATGGCAAGGCTGATTCTCTCCCTCATTTCTGCCGCCGCTGCACTGGTAAAGGTCACCACCAGAAGTCTGTCAATATCTACCGGATCTTCCTTCCTGGTGATCATCCGGATGATCCTTTCCACCAGTACCGCTGTCTTACCGCTTCCTGCCGCCGCCGATACCAGGATATTACGGTCATGGAGAGTAATCGCCTTTAACTGTTCCTCTGTAAATGTTACTGCCATTGCTCTCCTCCTTTCACTGCTTCCCGCATCTTTTCCATCATGGCATCTCTGCCTTCATCCTTCAGTTCTCTGATCTGATACCCCGGCAGCTTCTCATCAAAGCTGCAGACACTCCGGTAAGCGCAGTAGGTACAGGCTGTTCCCTGTCCCATTTCGCAGGGATTGACAGCCATATTCCCAGAAAGGATCTCCCGCCCGAACTGCCTGATCTTTTCATTCACATAACCGGAGATCACTTCATAATCTTCTTTGGATACCACGCTGGAGGAGGCAGAGAAGCTGCCATCCTTTTTCCTCTCTACCGGGATCAGCAGGGATTTTCCGGACAGTGTCCTGTCAAGAAGACTGACCACCGGTTCCTCCGCACTGACGATCCCTGTCGTCCGCAGTTCTTTCAGCATCCGGTCATTCACTTCCTCCGGTGAAAGTTCCTTTTCTTCCTTTAATAAAGGATCTGCCACATGATAATAAAGAAGGGCTGCCGGTACGACTTCCTTCCCCGGATTTCTCTTTTGCTCCATTTCCACAGCCACATTCATGTAGACCACAAGCTGGAGCTGCAGTCCATAATACAGCGCTGCCAGATCAAATTTTTTGTTCCCTGATTTATAGTCAATGACCTTCACATAGACATGATCCTCATCCTCGCAGGTATCGATCCGGTCGATCCTTCCCTGCAGCTTCATCTTTTCGTGCTCTGACAGGGCAATATTCACAGAATCCAGATCTTCCACCCTCTGGAAGGACATTTCAAAATGAGAGGGTACAAAAGCCCCTCCCTGAAGCTGTGTCTTCAGCGTCTTTACTGTTCGCTTCAAAATTCGGAAGATCCGTTCCGTCATATATTCATAACGGGCGTTACTGTAAAGAATCGTCTCTCCATAAGAGGTTGTACACTCCAGAAGAGCTTCTGTAAGCCAGGCATCCGCCTCTTTTTCATCAAAATTGAACCAGGTTTTGCCATGCTCTGCAAGTTTTCCTGCAAAACGCTCCAGCACCATATGATACACATTTCCAAGATCTGCCGGTTCAAAGCTGTACTCCTCCCGTTCCCGGAGCTGCAGCCCATACTGCAGGAAATGAGAATAGGCGCATGCTGCATACCGTTCCAGACGGCTGATACTGTTCTGCAGCATGGTACCGTAGATTTCTCTGGCTACCTGTTCAGAAAGGGGTGAATGGGAATATCCTGCAAAAGCCGCTTCTGTCATCTCTTCCGCCAGCTCCCTGTAGTCCTCTCTCTGCCGGTACAGCTTCAGGAGTGCTGCCGTTTCCTTTTCCTGTTCCCTTCTGCCTTCCCTGTATGCCTGCAGACCTTCTGCCAGCAGAAGCAGTCCGTCCCTGGGTCCGCAGAGTCTTTCTGTCATGGAGGTAACCATATCCGGGTATTCCTTATGAAGCTCCGGGAACATCCGCTCGATCAGGGAGATCAGATACGAAGGCCTGATACTCTTTCCGTCACTGCCGCAGCGTGCATAGGAGAGATACAGCCGCTCTGAGGGCTTGGTCAGATTCATATAGAGATACAGTCTCTGGATATACATTTCCTGCCTTGGCGTAGATGCCAGCTCAATACCTGAGGTCTGCAGGAACTCTCTATCAATATCTGAAATAATGCCGCCTCCCTGGCCGCTCTTTGGGATATTTCCATCATTTACGCCAAGGAAAAACAGGATCTTCACCTGTTTCAGTCTGGTCCTCTGGGTATCCCCCACGACAACTCTGTCCACACTGCCGGGAATGATCCCGATCTCGATCTCGGCAAAGCCGGCATCCAGAATATCCGCAAATTCCTGCAGGGACATTTCCTCATCCCTGAGAAGCGCCTCGATCTGCTCCAGAAGCTCCATGACAAACCGGTATACCTGGGCATATTCCCGTGCCTTTTCCGGTCTTCCATTCTCCTGGAACCACTGCTCATAAGCAGCCAGTTTTTCCGCCATATCCGCCTGCACAATAAAATCATACAGCATTCTGACATACTCCCCGGCTGCTCTGTGTTTTTCAAGCAGAGGTGCCATCTGCACCATCAGTTTTTCCCTTGTTGCATTCAGCCCGGTCAAAAATAACGTCTGTTTTTCTTCCGGTATCCCTTTCCCTTTTCTGACAAAGGCTTCCTGGTAGCTCTTTTTTCCCCGGATTCCCAGGGAAAGCACATAATTTTCCAGCCTGTCGACCTCTTCCTCCTCAAAACCTGCCAGCCCACTCCGCAGATAATGAAATACTGATTCATAGGAAAAGTTCGTCAGCACCATTTTCAGGCTGCTCCTTATAAATTCAATAAAGGGATTCAGTAAAAGCCCCCTTGTCCTGTCCATAAACATGGGGATCTCATACCGTTCCCCTTCCCGTTCCAGATAATCTCCGTAAGTCTCCATATCCCCTACGACAACAGCAATATCCCGGTAGCTGTACCTCTCCGAAAGTACCAGCTCACGGATCTTTTCGGCCACAGCTCTTGCTTCACTTGCCGGAGAAAGACATTCTGAGAGCTGCAGCGCTTTCGTTTCTCCTGCAAAAGGGGCAAAAGGATACCGGAACAGACTCTTCTCCAGATGTGCCAGTGCCGGATTCTGCAGGAAACGGTATACCGGCTCTTCCTTCAGATAAACATCCTCCATCTTCTCTACGCTGGCTTCCTCTGCCAGCCTGCACAGATCCCTGACCGTCTTTTTGCTTAAATAAAACAGTTCCTGATCCCCTGCCATTTTGTAGGGATCTTCGTGTATATCGATCGTTATGGAAACGATGACTCTTTCAGTCAGTTCCATCAGGCGCTGGATCAGGCGGTTCTGGATCGGCGTAAAGCCTGTAAATCCATCAAATATGATCACACTGTCCCTGATAATGGCGGACTGCTCCACAGCTCTTGTCAGAAGCTCCAGCGTTTCTTCTGTCGTGATGAATTTTCCTTCCTTGCAGGCAAGAAAAGCCCGGTAAAGCTCACTTAAATCCTTCAGTTTGCCGGAAAGCGTTCCTCTTCTCCCCGCATACCCGGCAAGTCCGTCCACATCCTCCGGTGTCAGTCCATACTGCATGAATTCTGACAAGGCTGACTTTACCTCATGGATATAGCCGATCCGGTTCAGATTCTTACCGATCACGCTTAAAGTTTCCCTGTGTTCTTCGGCAATCCTCCTCAGGATCAGGCTCTTTCCCGTATCATCCAGTACCGTTTCTGTCGTAAACCCGGTTTCCTCAAAGATCCTGTGCGCCAGTCTTCCAAAGCTCAGTACATCAATATTCATGATCCCCTTCTTTTCACTGGCATTCACCAGGTCAAGCTGGGTCTGCATGGTAAACTGGTCGGGAACCAGAAACAGAAAGCTGCGTCCCGGCTCCTTCTCTGCCCATGTGGTGATATCTCTGTGAAGTTTATGACTCTTTCCACTGCCGGAAGGTCCAAAATAAAACTGTAACGCCATTTCCCCTTACGCCTTTCTATAACAACGGGATCATCTCTTTCACTGATGTAAAGATCAGATCCGGTGTGACCTCAGATTCTTCCGCATCCGCCAGTGTGGCCTCGCCGCTCAGCACCAGGATCCCGGTATACCCGTTATTGACACCTGCTGCCACATCTGTATATAAACGGTCCCCGACCATGGCTGTTTCTGCTTTGGAAGTCCCTGCACGTTCTGCCAGATAGTCCATGATATCCCCGCTTGGCTTTCCTACCACATGATCCGGATAACGGAATGCCGATGCATGGATCAGTTCATGGAAAGATCCGATATCCGGAATAAAACCATCCTCCGTAGGACAGTTATAGTCCGGATGGGTCGCAATATAGGGAAGCCCTGCCCTGACATAATCACAGACCCTGCACAGCTTCTCATAGGTCAGGGAGGTATCAAAACCGGTCACGACCACCTCCGGATCATTTTCTGCAAGAAGGATCCCTTCCTCCTGGAATTCCCTTTTCAGAAGATCGTTGCCAAGAAGATACACCCTTTTTCCCGGATAATGCTTCTTCAGATAGGAAATCGTCGCCTGTCCGGAGGTTACGATCCTGTCCTTTGTCACGGTAAGCCCCATGGCTGCCAGCTTCTCCACATAGTTTTCAGGCCCTTTGGAGGAATTATTGGTCAGGAAGATATACTGCTTTCCTGCTTCTTCCACTGCCTTCAGAAAGTCCACGGCACCTTCGATCCATTTCGTGCCAAGATAAACGGTTCCGTCCATATCAAGGGCAAAACAGGTAATATCCTTCAGCCTGCTCCTGATATCCTGATTTACTTCCGGTAATTGTTTCATAGTCTGCCTCTTTCCGTATCTGCTCTGTTATTTGCAGCCAGGCGGCCATTCTTTGCTTTGCCTGGCCCTGTCTCTTTGTTTTCGTGCACAATCACTTTATTCTAACATAAAAACAGCCTCCCGGAAAGGAAGGCTGCTTCATTCTTCACTTTGTATGACAGACAGTACATTCTTCTGTCCGGATCTTCTTATACCTCGAAGTTTACACCGGTATCAGAAGGCTCGTCATCATCAAACTTGTAATCCTTGCCAGGAAGGACCGCATTCAGGATGATACCTGTCAGGGCACCTACAGCAAGACCGGAAAGTTTTACTGTGATCGCACCGATCTGGAAGGCAATAGCTCCTGCTGCGCTGTAGTTGATACCAATAGAAAGAACCAGGATCAGTGCGGCAATGATAACGTTACGGCTCTTGGAGAAGTCCACCTGATTCTCTACTACGTTACGGACACCGACTGCAGAGATCATACCATAAAGTACCAGAGAAACACCACCAAGTGTTGCTGTAGGCATACAGGAAATGATCGCCTCGATCTTCGGTGAGAAGGAGAAGAGGATTGCAAATCCGGCAGCGATTCTGATAACTGCAGGATCATAAACCTTTGTCAGGGAAAGTACACCGGTATTTTCACCATAAGTGGTATTGGCAGGTGCACCAAACAGGGAAGCCAGCATGGTGGCAAGGCCATCTCCAAGAAGAGTTCTGTGGAGTCCGGGATCCTTGATATAGTTCTTACCTACTGTAGAAGAAATAGCAGACATATCACCGATATGCTCTACCATGGTAGCCAGTGCGATCGGCATAATGGTAATGGCTGCTGTGATCAGCAGGGAAGTATCTCCATTCTTTAAAACAGAGAATACAGTGCTTTCATAGTGAATCGGGAAACCGATCCATGCAGCTTCCTTTACCGGTGTGAAATCTACATTTCCGGTTACGGCTGCTGCCGCATAGGATACGATAACGCCCATGATGATGGGAATGATCTTGATCATGCCCTTGCCCCAGATGTTGCAGGCGATAACCACAACAATGGCAAGTACGGCAACCCACCAGTTTGCTGAACAGTTATTGATCGCTGACTGGGACAGGTTAAGACCGATGGCTATGATGATAGGTCCGGTTACGATAGGCGGGAAGAACTTCATAACCTTGGAAGTTCCAAAGGCCTTGATCAGTGCTGCCAGGATCAGATAAAGGATTGCGGAACAGGCAACACCAAAGCAGGCGTAAGGAAGCAGTTCCTTCTCTCCGTTAGGAGCAATGGCTGCATAGCCTGCGATAAATGCAAAGGAAGAACCAAGGAATGCAGGTACCTTTCCTTTAGCTAAAAAATGGAACAACAGTGTACCGAGTCCTGCGAATAACAGTGTGGTGGAAACATCCAGACCTGTCAGTGCGGGAACGATAACTGTTGCTCCAAACATTGCGAACATGTGCTGAACACCAAGAATCAGCATTTTGGGAACGCCAAGCTGCTTTGCATCGAAGATACCAGAATCTCCGACAGTTACATTTGCTTTACTCATCTCAATCTCCTCCGTATGTATTTACTGATTTTCCGGAGTATAAATCCCGTTCCCCGAAAAATCCTTTAGATACAACCTTATCAAAAAAAGAGATATCCGTCAAGCAAAGATCAGCTTTCTTTTTCCTTCTTTTATCCTGTTCTTCCCCGCCTGCCTTTCCTGCTGTCCTGTCAGATTTCCCGTGTTGCTTTTTTCAGAAATTCCAGTTCCTCCCCTTCAAAATAAGGAGACAGCTTCTCATATACGGATCTGTGGTACGCATTCAGCGTCTTCTTTTCACTTTCTTCCATGGCAGAAGGATCGATACCGTCAAGGTCAATGGGAACATAGGTCAGATCCTCAAAATACATGAACTGGCCATACTCGTTCTGCTCTCCCTTCCGGCAAAGCAGCTCATTTTCGGTACGGATGCCATGGCTTCCTTCTATATAAATACCGGGTTCATCTGTGGTTATCATACCTTCCTCAAATTCCCAGTCATTGTCCCCGCCGGGAAGTTCCTTATAACGGAAGCTGTTCGGCCCTTCATGGACATTCAGAAGATAACCGACACCGTGACCGGTTCCATGCTTGTAATCCAGTCCCTGCTGCCAGAATACCTCCCTTGCTGCCAGATCCAGGTTCGTTCCCTTGCAGCCCTTCAGGAAACGAAGACTCTTCAGACGCATGACCGCCCTTGCCACCAGCGTAAAGTGCTGTCTCATTTCCTCTGTGATCTCTCCGAGGATAAAGGTTCTTGTGATATCCGTTGATCCTTCATAGTAATGACCGCCGCTGTCTACCATGAGCATGCCTTTTGCCTGGATCGTACTGCAGGCCCCCTTCTTTGCACTGTAATGGATGATCGCACCGTTTTCTCCATAGGCACTGATTGTTCCAAAGCTGGGCTCTATAAAGGAAGGGTTCTGCGCCCGGAGATTTTCAAGATACTCTGCCACACTGACCTCATCCATGGGGATCTGTCCGACATTCTTCTTCAGCCAGTACATGAAACGGGTCACGGCTATCGCATCCATCAGATGTGCCTTCCGGAGGTTTTCCTGCTCCGTTCCGTTCTTGATGGCTTTCATCTTCGTAGTGGGATTGGGACTGTCGATCAGCCTGTCCTCTGGAAGCTCCTTTAACAGGCGGTAATTGATCCGGTTCTTGCAGACAAGGATCTTCTCTTCCTGCTTTTCCTGTCCTCTTGCTGCCACAAAATCATAAAAGCTGTCATACGGCTTTAATGTGATATGGTTCTTTGCCAGATAGTCCCTGATCTCCTCTGAAAAGGCCTCTTCTCCGGCAAACAGATAGCTCTCTGTTTCTGTGATCGCTGCATAGGAAAGAAGTACAGGACAGCTTTCCACGTCATCCGCACGGAGATTGAACAGCCATGCAATGTCATCCAGTGTGGTCAGATAATGGATCTCTGCCCCCTTCTCCTTCATTTTTTCACGAAGTCCTGCAAGCTTGCTCTCGCAGGATTCCCCGCTGTAGGTTTCAGAAAGCCGGTATACAGAAGTAAAGGTAAGCTGAGGTCTTCCTTCCCATGCCATTCCGGAAAAGTCTCTGTCATACATGACCTTTCCTTCTGCCGCCTCTGCGATCTTTTCGTACTCTTCTCCTTCTCCGGCTGTGATCACCCTGCCATCAAATCCAAGATTCTGCCCCTTTTTCAGGATTTCCTCTATATAAGCCTTCACCGTAGGTACACCGGGCTCTCCCATTTTCATCAGTGTGATATCACTGCCTGCCAGCTCTCTGGCTGCCTGGATAAAATAGCGTCCGTCTGTAAAAAGAGCTGCCTGATCCTCCGCTACTACCAGTGTTCCTGCCGATCCGGTAAAGCCGCTGAAATATTTTCTTGCCATAAAATACTCACTGACATACTCACTGTTGTGATAGTCTGAGGTGGGAATCACAAGACACTGGACTCCTTCCTGTTTCATCACATCTCTCAGTCTGCCGAGTCTTTCCTTTATCATGTGTATCTGCCTCCCTGTGTTATTTTTTCATTTTCGGTTTAAAAATGAGACTTGCCAGATATCCGAAGATCAGTGCCGCACTGCAGCCTGCCGCTCCGGCCCGGAAGCCCCCTGTAAATAGTCCCATGATCCCTTCTTCTCCTATTGCTTCCTTTACCCCGTTCATCAGAACGTGTCCAAAACCAAGAAGCGGAACCGATGCCCCTGCACCGGCAAACTCCACAAAGGGATCATAAATGCCAAAGAAGGAAAGAACTGCTCCAAGACATACCAGCAGCACCATGATCCTCCCCGGCATCAGTTTAGTTTTTTCCATCAGGATCTGCACCAGTGCACAGATCCCTCCACCTATGAGAAATGCTTTGACATATTCCATACACGAAATCCTTTCTGTCCGTGTCTCCATCCGGCACTTTCCCGGACACGTACCCGGAACACTTTCTGCTGGAATATAGCATATCCTTATTTTTTCTTTTTATCCGGAAGCTGTACCAGAATTACTGCCGCAAATACCAGTACGCATCCAAACAGCTCCTGCAGACTCAGCGTCTGGTGCAGGATCACGAAGCCTGCCAGAACGGAAAATACTGATTCCATGCTCAGGATCAGGGATGCCACTGTAGGATCCAGATCCTTCTGTCCGATGATCTGCAGCGTATATGCCACACCGCAGGACAGAATTCCCGCATAGGCAAGCGGTATGATGCCTGCAATAAAGTCAGACAGTACAGGATGCTCAAATAAAATGGCTCCGATCCAGCCGATCACACCTGCCACCAGGAACTGCAGACAGGAAAGCTCCACGCCATCCACCTTTTCTGCGAAATGGTCGATCACCAGGATATGTACGGTAAAGATCAGGGCACAGATAAATACAAGCAGATCCCCTCTGGAAAGCCGAAGCGTCTCTGTCATGCAGAGCAGATACATGCCAACGGCTGCCAGAACCGCACCGATCCAGACCTTTCCGCTGGCCTTTTTGCCAAGGAAAATGCTGGCGATAGGCACCAGAATGATATACAGTGTGGTGATGAATCCTGCTTTGCCTACTGTAGTGTACATGATACCAAACTGCTGGAACAGGGCTGCACTGCCAAGGGCAATACCACAGAGGATACCGCCTTTTAAAGTGACCTTAAGAGGTGCACCTTCCTTTCCTTCTTTTCTGGCCTTCTGTCTTCTTGTGATCACAAGGGGTAACAGAACCAGTGCACCGAGGATGAACCTGGCCCCGTTAAAGCTGAAGGGTCCCATATAATCCATTCCGACACTCTGTGCGACAAAGGCAACACCCCAGATAAATGCTGCCAGAAACAGAAGCAGACTGCTTCTCAGTGAACCTTTTTTCATTGCTGTTATGACTCCTTCAAGTATTTTTCACTGATCTCCTCTACAATATCCCGGATATTCCTTCCATCACAGGTGACGGTGATATCCGCCCATTTTTCGTAGAGCGGAACTCTTTCCCGGTAAAGGTCTTCCAGTGTATATCCTTCTTTCAGAACCACACCCCTTTTATGCAGATCCCCAAGCCGTTCTGTAAGCTCCTGATAAGAAAGCTTCAGATACACCACGCATCCGATCTCTGACAGATGCTCCATGGCTTCTTCTCCATATACCACGCTGCCTCCAGTGGCGATCACATGGCCTGACAGGGAAAGTGCAGCATTGATCTTATTCTCAATTTCAAGAAAGCCCTCTTCTCCATGTGTCTCGATCAGCTGATAGAGAAGCTTCCCCGTCTTTTCCTGGATCACCAGGTCAGAATCGGTAAAGGAATAGCCAAGCCTCTTGGCAAGAACCACCCCCACGGTACTCTTGCCGGCTCCCGGCATTCCAATCAGAATTACATTTTTTTCTGCCATCGCTTAGTCTTCCAGCGCAGCGATCACTTCTACTTCGCAAAGCACGTTCTTCGGAAGCTGCTTCACTGCCACACAGCTTCTTGCCGGCTTACCGGTGAAGTACTTCTCATATACGCTGTTAAAAGCTGCAAAATCAGCCATATCTGCAAGGAAACAGGTGGTCTTTACCACATGCTCATAATCGGTGCCTACTGCCTTCAGGATCTCTCCTGCATTCTCGATGGCCTGCTTTGCCTGTGCGGTGATATCTCCGGTTTCCAGTTCTCCGGTAGCCGGAATGATTGGGATCTGGCCGGATGCATATAACATACCGTTTGCAATAATTCCCTGGGAATAGGGTCCGATAGCTGCAGGTGCCTTATCTGTTGAAATCTTCTGTAACATGTTTTTCTCTCCTTCTTTACTCATCAAATTCTGCTGTGACGTAGTAGCCTCTTTCATTCTGGATGACAGCGCTGACCCGTCCTTCTCTTGTCTTCAGTCTCTCACGAAAAGGGATATTGGGTGACATGGCAAGGGAAGGATCTATCGTATAATAATAGTTACTTGGCAGAACACCTTCTGTCACCGTGATCTGATCGCCTTCCTTCAGAAGTCCCGGACGCTCCATTTTAAATTCCATAGAACGCATTTCCATACCTCCTTTACATGTGCACATCCATTTTAATCAACTTTTCTGCTTTTTTCAATAGTCTGCTTTCCTTCTGATGCCAAAGCCTGTTTTCCCAAAAACGCCAGATCCTGTTTTCCCTCTGACGCTGATTCCTCCTATGACAGGGCTTTGCTTCTGCCTGGCCAGAATCTGCCGGCTGAAATATAAAG
>CACXDC010000232.1 GCA_902766365.1 uncultured Lachnospiraceae bacterium
CTTATCAGAGTTCGTAAACACTGACGGGACGATATAACACAAGGGAAACAATAAGGGAAAGCTCACCTGCGATAAATCCAGTGTTTTTAAGGGTTTGCGGAGAATTTAATAACAAAATATAACAGTTATTAAATCTCTTAAAACAGGTAAAATCTCAATCAAAATTTATAAAATAGATCATATGAATAAACAAAGGAGGCTGGCACATGACTAACTTTGATTTCTTGAAGAAGGAACCCAAATTTCATAGTTTTGCAGATGTTGCGATAGCAGCAGAAAGAGTCTTAAAGATTGATGTTGCTTCCAGCGTGATTAACTGTCGTCGTGCTATGGAATTTGCCATTAAATGGATGTATTCCGTAGATAAATCACTGGAGAGACCATATCAGGATAACCTGGTAAGCCTTATGAGTACGGAAGATTTTCATGATCTGGTAGATGATGATTTATGGAAACGTCTTGATTTGATTCGGAAGATAGGGAATCGTGCAGCTCATAATGGCAGGAAAATTATAGAGGATGAGGCAATTTTATGTCTGCAGAATCTTTTTATTTTCATGGATTATGTTTCCTACTGTTATTCTGCTTTCTACGAGGAAAGACAATATGATGTAAAATTGCTTTCTGCTATACAGGAAGAACCGACAGTAAAATCTGCAGATAGTGATGTGGATTTGGAGAAATTAATTGCTGAGAATAAAGCGCTGAAAGAAGAACTGACGGTAAGGCGTAAAGAACAACAGCAGACTTATGTACCAAAGCCGCTTGATTTATCTGAGTATAAAACGAGAAAAATTTATATTGATTCAATGTTATTAGATGCCGGTTGGACAGAAGGAAAGGACTGGCTTAATGAAGTTGAACTTGAAGGAATGCCCAATCAGTCTGAAACAGGATATGCGGATTATGTGTTATATGATGATAGCCATAAGCCATTGGCAGTGATTGAGGCAAAACGGACTTGTGCAGGTGTAGATAAAGGAAGACATCAGGCAAAGCTATACGCAGATTTATTGGAAAAGAAATTTAATAGAAGACCGGTAGTGTTCCTTACAAATAGTTTTGAAACTCGAATTGTAGATAACCAATATCCTGAACGAAAAGTTGCAGCGATTTATTCTAAGAGAGATCTGGAAAAATTATATAATCTTCAGATGATGAGGACAAGTTTAGATCATGTGTCAGTGGATAAGGACATTGCTGGACGTTACTATCAGGAAGGTGCTGTTAAGGCTGTGTGTGACAGCTTTGGCAGACGAAACCGTAGAAAAGCCCTTCTTGTTATGGCAACAGGATCCGGAAAGACACGAACGGTGATTGCATTATGTAAAGTGTTGTTAGAGGCAGGATGGGTTAAAAATATATTATTCTTGGCAGATCGTAATTCGCTTGTTACACAGGCAAAAAGAAACTTTTCAACTCTTTTGCCTGATTTATCGTGCTCTAATTTAGTGGATGAAAAAAATAATTATACTGCACGCTGTATTTTTTCAACCTATCAAACCATGATAAATTGCATTGATTCTGTGAAAGATGATGATGGCAAGTTATTTACCTGTGGCCATTTTGATTTGGTGATCTGCGATGAGGCACACAGATCTATCTACAATAAATATAAAGATATATTCAATTATTTTGATGCACCGCTGATTGGACTGACAGCAACACCCAAAGATGAAATTGATAAGAATACATATGAAATTTTTGATCTGGAAAAAGGTGTTCCTACATATGGGTATGAACTTGCACAGGCTGTAAAAGATGGATATCTCGTAGATTTTATGACTGTAGAAACTAAGCTTAAGTTTATAGAAGAAGGCATAGTCTATGATGAACTTTCAGAAGAAGACAAGTCTGCTTATGAAGATACTTTTGAATTTGAAGACGGAAAGTTGCCGGAAAGAATCAATTCTTCTGCACTTAATACATGGATTTTTAATGAAGATACAATCAAGCAGGTATTGCATATACTTATGAGAGATGGACTTAAGGTAGATTATGGACAGAAAATAGGCAAAACAATTATCTTTGCTAAAAATCATGATCACGCAAAAAAGATATTTGAAATATTTAATAAGCAATATCCTGAATTAAGTAAGAACGGACAGCATTTTGCAGAGGTAATTGATAATTATATGACTTATGCGCAAAGTGCTATAGATGATTTTTCAGATCCGAAGAAAATGCCACAGATTGCTATTTCAGTTGATATGTTGGATACAGGAATTGATGTTCCGGAAGTGTTGAATCTTGTATTTTTCAAGAAGATTATGAGTAAAGCAAAATTCTGGCAGATGATAGGTCGTGGAACCAGATTGTGTGCTGATCTTATGGATGGAGAGGATAAGAACAAGTTTTATATTTTTGATTTCTGTGGAAATTTTGAATTTTTCCGTATGAATCAGGGAAAGCCTACTGCGAATATGATGGCACTGCAAGGAGCAGTTTTCACGTTAGAGTTTGAGATAGCATATAAGCTTCAGAATCTTGAGTATCAGGTGGAACGGTTAATTTCTTATAGAAACAAGCTTGTTGGAACAATGACTGGAAAAGTACAGGAACTGAATCGTGAAAATTTTGCAGTAAGACAACACTTGAAATATGTGGATACATATTCTGTAGTGAGCAATTATAATTCCATTACATTTGAAGATACGTTAATGGTTCGTCAGGAACTGGCACCGTTGATTCAGCCGGATGGAGATGAAGCAAGTGCTGTTCGCTTTGATGCACTTATTTATGCAATGGAACTGGCATTTCTGTCAGGTAAAGGGTATGGCCGCCATAGAAGCGATTTGTTTAAGAAGGTGGAAGGTATTGCGAGCGTTGCCAATATTCCAGAAATACAGATGCAGTCAGAACTGATTAATAAGATACTGCATACCAATTATGTGGAAAATGCCGGTATTGATGAACTGGAATATATCAGAATATCATTTCGTGGATTGATGAAATATCTTCCACAAAAAGTTATTAAGTATGATACCAATTTTACGGATGAAATTCTTTCAACAGAATGGAATGAATCAGAACTTGAAAATGATGAATTGAAGAATTACAAGGCAAAAGCAGAATTCTATGTTCGTCAGCATCAGGATAATATAGTAATTGCGAAGCTCAAAACAAATAAACCATTGACTGAAACAGATGTAGAAAGTCTGGAGCATATTCTGTGGAATGAGATTGGATCCAAAAATGATTATGAAAAGGAATATGGTCATAAGCCATTAGGTGAATTTGTACGTGAAATAGTAGGACTCGATATGAATGCTGCGAAGGAAGCGTTTTCTGAGTTCTTAAATGATACCAACCTTGATAGCAGACAGATTTATTTTGTAAACCAGATTGTGGAATATATTATTCATAATGGTATGATGAAGGATCTGTCAGTGCTTCAGGAATCACCATTCACAGATAAAGGCAGTGTAGTGGAGATATTTACAGATATGAATATGTGGATGAAAATCAAGAAGACTATTGACCGGATAAATGCAAATGCAGTAGCCTAAGAACGAAAAACAAAGATAAATATTTTCGGTCTAAAACAAACACCCCTTTCATACATTTAAATAAATATGGAAGGGGTTTATTATATGGAAAATCAAAAGGATTATGATTTATACAGGGACATACAGACGAGATGCAACGGGGAGATTTACATAGGTGTGGTAGGACCTGTACGGACGGGAAAATCAACCTTTATCAAGCGGTTCATGGATCTGCTTGTCCTGCCCCATATAGAGGATGAATTTGAACGGGAACGGGCAAATGATGAACTGCCACAGAGCGCCGGAGGCAAAACGATCACTACGACGGAACCCAAGTTTATTCCCAAGGAGGCGGCAAAGATTTCCCTGGCAGAGGGTGTTCTGGCAAAAGTCCGTCTGATCGACTGTGTGGGATATATGGTAGAAGGTGCTGCCGGGCACATGGAAAATGGGGAAGAGAGAATGGTAAAGACACCATGGAGTGAGGAAGAGATCCCCTTTACACAGGCAGCAGAAACGGGTACCAGAAAGGTGATCGCAGATCACTCCAGTGTTGGGATCGTAGTGACCTGTGACGGCAGCTTTACTGAAATTGGAAGACAGCAGTATGAGCCGGCAGAGGAGCGTACTGTAAGGGAACTGAAGAAACTGAACAAACCCTTTATTGTGCTGCTGAACACCACGAAACCGTATAGCGAAGAGGCTTCGAAGCTGGCAGAGATACTTTCAGAGAAATACCAGGTATCCGTGCTTCCGGTGAACTGTGAACAATTAAAAAAAGAAGACATCCGACAGATTCTGGAAAAACTGCTCTGTGAGTTTCCTCTTACAGTCATGGAATTTTATATGCCAAAGTGGGTGGAGATGCTGGAAAAAGACCATCCAGTGAAGGCGCAGCTGGTGGAGAAGGTCAGAGAGATCATGAGAGAATACAGTTGTATCCGGGATGTGCTGCAAAAGCCGGTTTCTATTACCGGAGAGTTTATCAGAAAATGCAAAATGGACCAGGTAGGAATGGCAGATGGCTGTGTGCGGATCTATATTGATGTGGATGATGCCTGCTATTTTGAGATGCTGAGCGGCCTGGTTGGTGAAAATATTCATAATGAGTATCAATTGCTTACGACACTTAAGGAAATGGCGGCAATGAAAAGAGAGTATTCCCGGGTTTTAAGCGCAGTGATGTCGGTGAGACAGAAAGGATATGGTGTTGTTATGCCACAGAGAGAGGAAATCTCGCTGGATAAACCGGAACTGATCCGTCATGGCAACAAGTTCGGTGTGAAGATCCGGGCGGAAAGCCCAAGCATCCATATGATCCGTGCCAATATTGAAACGGAGATCTCGCCGATCGTAGGAAGTGAGGAACAGGCCAGGGATCTGATACGGTATATTTCTGAATCAGGAACCGGAAAGGAAGGCATCTGGGAAACCAATATCTTCGGAAAAACAGTGGAGCAGCTTGTGAATGATGGGATTACAGGAAAGCTGACGATGATCGGAGAGGAAAGCCAGGTGAAGCTGCAGGAAACCATGCAGAAGATCGTAAATGACTCCAATGGTGGCATGGTCTGCATTATCATATGAGAGGAACAGGGACTGCACCCCGAAAGCAGCCCCTGTTTTTTTTTGCGTGCCGGTTCGACATTCTTCCGCTTAATAAGACAGAAAGCAGTACTTTTTTGCTAGTGTTAAGAAGCCGTAAAGACCGGTTAAATGGGGCTTCATGAGTTGAAGCAAAAGCTGTTTTATGATAAAATTAATACAAATTTAGAAAAGTGAATGGAGGGTTCTTTTATGAATCAGACATATCAAAAACTCCTTGACTGTTACGAAAGTGTACGGGCAAGGATTCCTTTTATTCCAAGAGTTGCACTTGTTCTTGGATCAGGTCTTGGCAATTATGCAGATACAATTGATGTCAAAGGGGAGATCAGATATTGTGAGATTAAAGATTTCCCTGTTTCTACAGTACCTGGACATGAAGGAAAGTTTATTTTCGGTTATGTAGGACAGGTTCCTGTTGTCTGCATGAAAGGAAGAATCCATTATTACGAAGGATACCCGATTTCAGATGTGGTACTTCCAACCAGATTGATGAAGATGATGGGCGCTGAGATCCTTTTTCTTACCAACGCATCCGGTGGAATCAATCCTTCTTTTGGAGCAGGTGATTTTATGCTGATCAAGGATCATATTTCCTGCTTTGCACCTAATCCGCTTGTGGGTCCCAATATTGATGAGCTGGGACTCAGATTTCCGGATATGAGTACGATTTATAATAAAAAGCTGCAGCAGAAGATCAGAGAAGCTGCAGGTATACATAATATAGCATTGAAGGAAGGGGTTTATGCACAGCTTACCGGACCGTCCTTTGAGTCACCGGCAGAGATCCGGATGCTGAGGACACTGGGGGCAGATGCAGTTGGCATGAGTACAGCAGTGGAAGCAATCGCAGGAAATCATATGGGTATGAAGGTATGTGGGATTTCCTGTATCTCCAATCTTGCAGCCGGCATGACAGACCAGCCGCTGACACATGAAGAAGTTCAGGAAGCTGCAGATATTGCGGCACCCCTGTTTAAAAAGCTGATCACAGAATCACTGATGCTGTTTTAAGGATGGGATGAAGATGAAAAAAGTACAGTGTGAAGGCCCGGATCAGGACAGGCTTCCTGTGGAGGAATTGATCAGAAAGGCACTCGCAGCCAGAAAAAATTCATATACACCTTATTCACACTTTCAGGTAGGAGCAGCACTTCTGACAGAGAGCGGTCAGATCTATACGGGATGCAATATTGAAAATGCAGCTTATGGACCAACGGTCTGTGCAGAACGCTGTGCCATCTTTAAGGCGGTGAGCGAAGGGGAACGTTCCCTGAAAGCGATTGCCATTGCAGGCGGGAGCGAAAAGGAAACAGACATACTGAGCGGATATGCATTTCCGTGTGGTGTCTGCAGACAGGTTATGCGAGAATTCGCAAAAGATGCTTCTTTTAAGGTAATTGTAGCCAGAAGTACAGCAGAGTATCAGATTTTCAGTCTGGAGGAGCTTTTGCCAAACAGCTTCGGGCCTGGGAATCTGTCAGATAAAAGATTGGAGGGAGGAAAGGAATGAACATTCGTTTTTTTAATGCCAGGATCCTCACCATGGAAGAAGGAAAGGAAATCTTTTCCGGAGAAGTATGGGTGAGCGGTGACCGTATCCTGTATGTGGGAGAAGGCAGAGACAGTGATGAGATCTTCCGGGAACTCAATATACCGATTATTATCTGGGATCGTGAGATCGACTGCAGGGGAAATCTGCTGATGCCCGGATTCAAGGATGCACATACACATTCCGGTATGACGCTGCTCCGTTCTTTTGCCGATGATCTGCCACTTGACCAGTGGCTGAATCAGCAGATTTTCCCGGTAGAAGCACTTTTAACCGGAGATGAGATCGGGGAACTGACGAAGCTTGCCGTACTGGAATATCTGACAAGTGGTATTACAGCGGTTTTTGATATGTATCTGACACCAGATACGATATTTGCTGCTTTTGATACCATTGGAATGAGAGGCGTACAGGTAGGAGGGGTCAATAATTTCAGCCAGTCAGTGGAGGCACTGGAGGACTGGTATGTAAGGTTGAACCATAAGAGTCCGCTGCAGTCCTTCAAGCTTGGATTTCATGCCGAGTATACCTGTTCAAAAGAACTGCTGATGAAGATCGCAGATCTTTCCCACAAGTATCAGGCACCGGTGTATGCCCATTTATGTGAAACGAAGGCTGAGGTAGAAGGCTGCAGAGAACGGTATGGCATGACACCGGCTGCATTTCTGGATTCCATCGGCATGTTTGATTATGGTGGCGGTGGTTATCATCTGGTACATGTGTCAGAAGAAGATATCGAAGTATTAAAAAAGCGGAAGCTGTATGCGATATCCAATCCGGGTTCTAATACCAAGCTGGCCAGTGGAATTGCACCGATCAGCAGATATCTGAAGGAAGGAATACCTGTGGCTCTTGGAACGGACGGACCAGCAAGTAACAACTGCCTTGATATGTTCAGGGAGATGTTCCTGGTAACAGGGCTTGCCAAGCTGAAGGAGGAAGATGCGGCAGCCGTTGATGCGATGGAAGTCCTGAAAATGGCGACAGTGAACGGAGCCCATGCCATGGGGCTTCCGGATGCAGATGTGCTTTCCAAAGGAAAACTGGCAGATATGATACTGATTGATCTGGATCAGCCTAATATGAGACCATTTAACAATATTGCCAAGAATATTGTCTACAGTGGAAGCAAGATAAATGTGAAATTGACGATGATCGGTGGAAAAATCCTCTATGAAAACGGAGTATTCCAGACACCGGAAAGCCCGGCAGCAATCTATGAAAGGGCAGAAGAAATTATAAAAGACAAGAAACAGAAGATCGGGAGATCTTAAAAAGTGTGTGATATAAGGAAGGGAAAAGTTATGAGTAACCAGAAAACAAGCAAAACACAGGAAAAAAGAGTAAATGCGGCACAATCGCTGAAAACCAAAATTTTCTTACTGGTATTTTTTGCCATCATATTAGCCATTGGTCTCTGTCTGTGGATGATCATTCCAAAGTCAAAGAGCAATCTGGAGACTGTTATCGAAAATTATATGAAGGACATTACCATCGTAGAAGGTGAAAATCTGGACAGGGAACTGGCAAGCAAAGGGGCAGATACAGTTCTTTCTGTGGAAGAACTGCAGGAAAATCTTGGAAGTATTACGATCAGCGGGATGCCCTCAAGCTATGCTTATATTTTCTCGGGAACAGACGGAACCATGCTGTATCATCCGACAGCAGACAAGATCGGTCTTCCGGTAGAGAATGCAGCAGCAAATCAGCTCCTTGCAGAGATCGGGGAAGGAAAGAAGCCGGCACCATCTGTTATTGAGTATGAATTTAAAGGCAAACAGAAATATGCGGCTTATTACATCGGAGCAGATGATGCCTTTGTTTTGATCATTACGGCTGATGGAGAGGAAGTATTCTCAAGTCTGAATGAAACGACAAGATACAGCCTGGTGGGAGCCATAGTATTGATCCTTTTCTGCAGTGTATTTACCTTCTTCATGGCTTCTCTGATGTTCAGACCGATTGCAGGAATCACCAGAGTGGTAAACAAAATTGCAGATATGGACTTCAGGGAAAATGATGACCAGAAGCGTATGCTGAAGCAGAAGGATGAAACAGGTGTCATGGGACAGGCAGTTAATACACTGCGTCTGGAGCTGATTGATATTGCAAAACAGATCAAAGGGAAAAGCCAGGAATTATACGAATCCTCTGAAGCGCTCAGTACGGGAACGAGCGAAACCGTTACAGCGGTAGAGCAGGTAGAAAATGCAATTACGGAAATTGCCAAGGGAGCAACCTCTCAGGCACAGGAAACACAGTCCGCATCTGAAAATGTAGTTTTAATGGGCAATATGATCGAAGAAGCCAACACAGAAGTGGAAAATCTCCGTACCAATGCAAGAGCCATGCGTGATGCCGGTAATTCTGCGGTTACGATCCTGGAAGAGCTTGGACAGATCAATCAGCAGACCAAGAATGCCATGGAAGTGATCTACAAACAGACCAATGTAACCAATGAGTCTGCACAGAAGATCAAAGAGGCAACGGAGATCATCACAGATATTGCAGAAGAAACCAACCTGCTTTCCTTAAATGCATCTATCGAAGCTGCAAGAGCCGGAGAGCAGGGACGTGGTTTTGCTGTAGTAGCGGCACAGATCCAGAAACTGGCAGAGCAGTCCAATGAGTCTGCAAGACAGATCGAAGCCATCATCAATACACTGATTGAGGAATCAGAAAAGTCTGTAGACACGATGAAGAGCGTAAAGGAAGTTATTGATAAGCAGGATGCCAATGTGATCAGTACACAGAATGCCTTTAATGAAGTCAAGACTGGAATTGACCGTTCTGTAGAAGGAATCCGGGAGATTGCAAAACGGACAGCCAAACTGGATGAGGCAAGAATCAAGGTTGTGGATGTGGTCCAGAACCTGACTGCCATTGCAGAAGAAAATGCGGCAAGTACAGAAGAAACGTCTGCATCTGCTGAGGAAGTCAATGCTATTATCAGTAATATAGCAGCGAATGCCAACAATCTGCATGAAATTGCTGTCAGTCTTGAAGACAGTGTAAAAATGTTTATCATTGAATAATTTAGGGTAGAAAAAATGGGTTATCTTTTGTTTCTGGCAGCACTTATTGTATTTTTACTGCTTCTGATCACCAGAGTTTATCTGCAGAACAGAAGCAAAGAAAAAGAATATGAGGATCGTATCTTACATCATTTTAATGAACTGACACCGGAAAAGATCAGTGCCGCCAGAAAACAGAAAATGGCAGATGGCTGCAAACAAAAGAACCAGGAATTTTGTATAGATGATATTACCTGGAGTGACCTTCAGATGGATGAAGTCTATGACCGGTTTGCTTTTGTGGAAACGCAGGCAGGAGAAGAGTATCTTTATGAAATGCTGAGAACACCGCTGACAGATCCTGAGCTTCTTGCACAGAGAGAAACACAGATTCGGTATTTCCAGGAACATACCAGAGAGAGGGCTGACTGCCAGTTAGTATTTCACAGACTGTCAGCAAAGAAAAGCTCCTGCTCTCTGCATGACCAGCTTGAACTGCTGGAAAAAGCGCCGGATCAGAAGGGTATATCTGATTATCTTTCTGTTTTTCTTGTGATCTTTTCTGTGGTTATGATCCTGTGGAAATTCCCGGTTGGGATCTGTATGATGGTTGCAGTCTGCATCTGGAATATTCTGTCATACTTTAAAAGAAAAGCAGCGATTGCTCCATATAGCAGTTGCTTTTCCTATTTATTGTCATTTGTAAAACAGGCAGAAAAATTTCCGATGCTCACGGGACCGTGGCAGGGAGATGGTAAGCAGCTTGCAGATACGGTAAATAAGCTGAAAAACCTGAAAAGGGGTGCTTTTCTCCTGCCTGAGGGAAATGTCAGAAGTTCCTCCAATCCCTTTTCCATTTTACTCGATTATATAAACATGCTGCTGCATCTGGATCTGCTGTTTTTTTATCACAGAAAAAAACAGATTCTTATGTATAAGGAAGATGCTGCAGAGCTGATCCGTATCACGGGAAAGATAGAAGCAAC
>CACXDC010000233.1 GCA_902766365.1 uncultured Lachnospiraceae bacterium
ACTTTAAGGCCATTTCCAGCGGTAATGTTGTCTATGAAGTTGTTAATAGCTATAAGTCTCTGCTGGAGGAGGTTATGAGATAGAACTGAGGCAAAAGAAAGAGGTTGACACTATGGACAACGTAGATAAGTATTCGGTATCACAATATTCTGTGAAATCTCTGCTCGGTTATATTGATGCTGGAGACATTGCCATTCCAGAAATCCAGCGTCCATTTGTCTGGAATGCCACCCAAGTTAGAGATCTGATTGACTCACTGTACAACGGATATCCGACAGGCTATCTGATCATTTGGCAGAATCCCGATGTCAAGCTGAAGAACGGCGAGTCTGCTGTCGGCAAAAAGATCCTTATTGACGGACAGCAGCGTGTCACGGCTATCATGACGGCCATCGCTGGCGTAAAGATCCTGACGGAAAATTATACGGAAAAGTGCATCCGCATTGCGTTCAATCCTCTTGCACAGACTGGAGAAGAACGTTTTGCCGTTACGACTCCCGCCCATGAAAAGAGCTCATTCTGGATCCCCGATATTTCTGAAGTGTTCAAGCCTGGATTCCAAAGCTGGACCTTTATGCCGAAGTATATGGAAGCTAATCCTAATGCTGATCCGAATGTTGTAGGTGAAGCCATTCAGAGACTTGCTTCGATTACGGCCTGCCAGATCGGTACTATCGTTCTGGATCCCTCTCTTGATATCTCTGAGGTTACAGAGATTTTTGTCCGTATCAACTCTCAGGGCAAACGTCTGAATGAGTCAGACTTCGCGATGTCGAAGATCGCAGCGGATGAAGAGCACGGTGGTAATACACTCAGAAAGGCCATTGATTACTTCTGCCATCTGGCAGTGGATCCTGCCTTTTATACCAAACTGTCTACGACAGATAAGAAGTTCATGCAGTCGGCCTATGCGCCAAAACTGGCATGGCTCCAGAATGATTACGACGATATCTATGACCCTGACTATAATGATATGCTGCGTGTATCTTTCATGCACATGTTTACAAGAGGCCGCCTTGGGCAGTTGGTGAGCCTGCTCTCAGGCCGAGATTTTGAAACCCGTACTTATACAGAGGAAATCGAGGCAGACAGCTTCGATAAGCTCAGTGCAGGCGTTATAAATTTCATGAACGAGTACAATTTCAAGAACTTCGTTCTGGCTATTCGCTCTGCTGGATTTATCTCTCCGAAACTGCTTCGCTCGAAAATGACCCTGGACTTCTGCTACACGCTATTCCTCATTCTTCAGAAGACTGGCGAGGTGGCAAAGACAGATATTAAGCATTACGTACAGAAATGGTTTGTACTATCTACTCTGACGAGCCGTTATGTTGGGTCTCCTGAAACCCAGATGGATCGTGATCTGAGAGAGATTGCTACCAAAGGATTTGTACAATTCCTGAAAGAGGTTGAGGACGCTTATCTGTCTGATGCATTCTGGAATGTCAGACTGGTTCAGTCGCTTGAAACATCTGCAATTTCCAGCCCGTACTACAACACATATGTTGCAGCGCAGAACTTCCTGGGCGACAGATCTCTGCTCTCCAACAGCTCAAAAGTCTATGATCTGGTTGCTGTCACAGGAGATGTCCATCATATTTTTCCGAAGAAGTATCTGCAGGACAATGGATATAATGACAAGAATTTCTATAACCAAGTAGCCAACTATGCGTATCTGGATACGGGCGTGAATATCTCCGTAGGTAAGAAGGAACCAAAAGAATACTTCTCTGAGGCTCTTACTGGGTGCAGTGGGATACAGACGGTCGGAACCATTACAGATGAGGTGGAGTTTTGGGCTAACCTAGATGCTAACTGTATTCCACATGAAATCGTGAATATGACCTACGTAGACTACACGGAGTTCTTGAAGCAGCGACGTGCAATGATGGCTCAGAAGATTCAAAAGTATTACGAAGCATTATAAAAAGGTGCACCATCCAATGAAAAGTTATTATGATTTCATAAGTGATATATCAGCCAATGATTTATATGAAGGCCTTCTTGGCTTTGGACTTTTTGCTGAAAAACTTCCGCCAGCATTCACTGCTGAAGCCTTTCTGACATATTGCAAAGCCAATCCGGGATTTAAGAAGGAGAAAACGGAATTCATTACGTATAACTCGATGAGAAATATCAATATACCGAGGACAATGGGAATCCCTAATCCTATGCAATATGAAAGGCTTTGCCAAACTCTAAGGGATAATTGGCCTAAGATTCAGCAACATTTTCAATCTAATACATGTGGTCAGGATTATAAGATTTCCAGAATTCATATTCGCAAGATTCATGACAAAAAGACACAGAAACTTAAGCCACAACTCTTTGAAATGAACTATGACAATTGGAAGACCGATGGAACACCGGAAAATGATCTCTTAATGCAAGGGATGACAGCTGCTAAATATGTTATTCATGCTGACATATCAACTTTTTTCCCAAGTATTTATACACATTCCCTACCCTGGGCTTTTGTTGGAAAAGGAATTGCGAAAGCGGATCGTAAAACCACAAAATGGTACAATAAAATCGATTCTGCCTGTCAAAATATAAAAAACGGAGAAACTCACGGTTTATTAATTGGACCGCACACCTCTAATTTACTTTCAGAAATAATACTGACAGTCATTGATAAGAAACTATATGATTCGGGCTTCCGTTTTGTTCGCCATATTGATGATTATGACTGCTATGTTGAGAACTATGAAAAAGCACAGTTGTTCCTCAATGCATTAGAACATGAACTTCGGCAGTTTGATCTCCCACTGAACTATAAGAAGACTAGAATTGAAGAGCTTCCGATATCCAGCACAAAGCATTGGAAACACAGACTGAACTCTGTTCAGATGGTTTCCCAAAAGGGATATACAACCTATTCAGAGATTAATCGCTTCATTGATGTCGCGATTCAGCTCGCAGAAGAAGAAAAAGATTCGGCTGTCCTTAAATATGCGATTAAAGTTCTAGCAGGTAATGAGAAGGTAAGCGAAAACGGAAAGGCATCTGCTAAAAAAAGACTGATGCATCTTGCAATTTTGTATCCGTATCTACTGCCTTTAATGGAGCAATATGTATTTACACCGTTCGAAGTTGCGAAAGAAGAAATTAAAGCTTTCTCAGAAACTCTCTATATAGATTCATTCCGAATCAATAATTATGAAGGCGTTATGTATGCTCTTTATTTCGGCATTAGATATGGATTTGAAATCAGAGGTCTTAACTGTGGAGAGATGATAAGGACCGGCGATTGCTTGTGTTTACTATTTGCATGGCTGTATTTCAAAAACAAGGGAGGTACCGAGCTCATTGCCTTAGAACAAGAAGCAAAGACACTATCTGTTGCCGCGATGGATCGTTATTGGTTATTCTGCTACGAGGCTTTACACGTAACGGATCTTCCTGTTGGGGACTGGCAAACTCTTAAGAAGGCCGGTATCAGTTTCCTTAGAGAACTTCAATTGGATAATGATGAGATTGCTCAGGATACGGATGTGGAGTAAGAGCACGAAACTTTTCATTTCCTTAAGGGTTCGTAAAATCAGCAAATAAAAGAGGAGTCATCAAATTATGTTTGAGACAAAGAAAACACTTATCGTTGTTTATAAGGATGAATTACTAATGAACCAATTGAAGAAAATGGTGGAAACTCACGATGATAACGATGAGAGCATTGTTGGAACACGGGATGACTCCATCAATATTGTATCCTGGACAGAGAAGGTCTGGAACGGAAACAAGAAGGCAGGGAATATTCAGGGTAAGATTCTGTTCCTTGGAGATATCAAAGGGACGGATAAACTGATACCGGTGCTGGATATTAAGTTTGATGATTGCGGTGTGAAATATGGATGGGCTGGGAATCAGGCTGTATTATTTGTCGATCCTAAGGTGCTTACAGACCGAAAAGCTTATGATGAATTCCTTCAAAAGCTATCAACGCTTCCCGTTCCGAATTTTTTGAAGATAATGAAGGAAAATGTAATTAATACTGGTACAGATTCGGAGTCAGAATCTGCAGAGGACATAGAGGTACTTACAGAGGATGGCAAGGTTGTGAAACCGAAAGTTCCTAAGTTTATAAAGGCAGCGCAAAGGGCTATTGAATCTGGGGCTGAAGCAGTAGGGAAATTGGGAAATCAGGTTGCCGCAAAATCGGAAGAAATGTTCCGTAATAAGAATCTGATGAAGAGGCAGATGCTTTTCTATGGAGTTATTCATCTTTATAATGATGGCCTTGAAAAGTTTATGAATCTGTGAGGTGACTGCCTATGCAACAGAGAAGTGAAATGCAGCAAGGCTGGGAATTTGCTACCAGTGTGATGGGAGCGGATCTCGCGGCACATATGGGTATGGAATATGTCAGCGCCGTTGATGCCGCCATAAAGCAGCTGGAAGATAATATCAATAACCACCAGTACAGGAACTTGGGAATCAATCAGTTACAGGGATATATGCTGGAGGAATGGGGTGCCGGAACCTTTAATGTTGATGCAGTTGCGGCTGATTCTGCATACAGGGCTGAAGTGCTTCATAGTACAGCAAAGGACTCTGTAGATGTTTTGATAAAGCAAGGCAGTCGGGATGCAGCTGCTTATAGTGCCAAGTCGTATGCTGACGGAGCTAAGAGTGCTATCGAACAGGCTAGGCTGAATCCGGAAACACGCCAGGCAAGCTATCAAGGACAGGGTCGGTTGGTGCCAACAGACCAGTTGTCGGATGCACAGGCTGAGGCACATCGTCAGGCACTAAGAAATCAGCTTATCCGTCCAGAGGTATCAGAGGCATATGCGGAAACTGAACAAAAACTGACAGACACTATAACAACTGACGACGGAACTAAATCGAGGACAGCTACAAGAAAAGATCTGGAACAGATAGCAAAAGAAAGCAAGCAGCAGGATTTCAAGGCTTCTGAACATGGAGTTACAGCGGAGAATGCAATACGGACAGAGTATCTTTTGAAGCAGGCCTTAAAGGCAGGATACACTGCAGCAGCTGTGACAGTTGCTGTCCAACTGGCACCGGAAATCTATAAGGCTATAGATTATCTTATTAAGCACGGTGAGCTGGATATTCAACAGATCAAAAGGATGGGAACCAAGGGTATCTCCGCAGGAGCGGAAGGTTTCCTGAGAGGATCAGTTGCATCATCTTTGAAGATCATGTGTGATGCCGGAATGCTTGGAGAAATCTTTAAGGGCATCAATCCAACAGTTCTTGGTACGGTTGTCGCTCTTGTAATGCAGACA
>CACXDC010000234.1 GCA_902766365.1 uncultured Lachnospiraceae bacterium
AAATTTATCTGCATTTAATTATACCGTAATCAGGTGATAAAGTAAATTAATTCAAGCGGTTTTAGTTATTTAGCATACACTAAATATATATGGCTATTACTCACTGATCACCTCCCGCTAGAATTTACAGTCCTCTATTTGGGTATCCCTCGGTACAGAAGTCAATATATTACTCCTGTCATGTGATCAACGTGGTCCTGCTCATGAATGTTCGCTTTCATACTTCTGGAGCTTCACAATCAACTCTTCGGTATATCTCTTCGCAAACACTCTTTCCTCAGTTTCGTATGTTTTTTTCAGTGTTTCTAGTTTTGAAATCAATTCATCGATAGAAGCTTTGATAACAGTAAATTGTATTTGAGCTCCATTGTCATCAGATGTCCCACCGTTTTTATATGGTTCTATATGCTGAAGCGTTTTTATTAACAAATTTCCTAATCTTCCTTTTAGACTGTTCGGAGCTTGTTGATAAACTTTAAAGAAAGACTCTGCCATCTCGGCATCAAAGGAATCGTAAGAATAGCTAGCGCATCTCGTAAAAGCTTTAATCATATCTAGACTTGATTTTTTCTTCATTGCCTCGAGAAATTGTTTTCTACTACTAGCATAGGTGAAATACAAACCACTCTGTACACTATTAAGCAGTTCGCAACATTTCCATTCCTCTTCAGAATAGCCTTCGTTACGATAAAACGGCATATAATCAGGTTGAAAATCCGGATAGTTTTCTGTAATTTCTTGAATTTTCTTATGAATAACTTTGTAAACTCTATTCCAATCTGGTAATTCTATCTCTGGAAATTCAATAGTACGTAATTCCCTACAGTTTTGGATAAAAAGGGCATAATCATCCAGTGAAAGTTCAGCATCATAGACTTTCTCTAAAACCTTCGGAAAACCATTTTGAACAACCTTTTCGTCAAGCCACTCTACTGAACTATAAAGGACTTGTTCCCATGGCTCCTTTGCTTTTTCACGACGTATAGCTGAGCTAATACTTCCATCTAGCATCTCATCATTCCACGCACCATCGATTAACCACATGGAGAAAGCATTAGAAAAATATCTGATGTCAAAATAACCCGGGTACTGAATTTTCAGTTTCTCTTCCAGTGTGAAATAATCATAATCTGAATTCTTTCGAATGTTTCCTCCACGTACTGAGAAATTTAGTGCCATAAATGATAAAAACCATTTATCAATGTGTGGTGCATCCATCTGCTTGAGTACTATATATACTCTTTCAAATTGCTGTAGCCCTGCCTTTAAGCTCCGGATATTTTGAGGATGATCTTCAGCAAGCGCAAATTTTTCTTCCTTTGATATATCACCAATTGATTGTCTGTCATCAGGCTGTTCACTAATTTTTTCATAAGCCGTTTCTTGAAGCGAAGATCCATTTTCATCATTACCCTGCAACATATTGATAATTGATACTTTCTCCTCACGAAGAAAGTTTTTGTAGTCATTCGCTAAGCCTTCGGCATTTGTTGTACTCGCGATATATGTATCAATAATATTACTAACAACAATATCGAAAACCGGCTCGTAATGAACCGTTTGGAAAATAACCTTTTCTTTTATTTCGCTATATGTTAAATGGTCAGTTACATCACCTTCTTGAATATCCGCGGTCGAATGATTGGAAATTTTTTCTTCATTGGCAATGATAATTGTATTGATACCTTCATTTTCCGAATAGGTATTAATTGCGCCAAGAAGATCAGAAGTTTCGATTCTGCATCTTTCAAGATCATCAAAAACGAGAATTGACTTTTTGTTTTTGTTTGTCCTTTCTACATCAAAAAGATCAGTGGCGTTTATGGACAATACTCCTTTTGCTATAGATCCAGCCTTGGTTACTCCGCTGGCCTTTTCTGCTGCATTTTTTATTACTCGTCCCACCTTATCTAAAACTGCCAGCTGTTGAGGCACATCCTTCAGAATAACTGTATGGAACCAACGATTTCGTACCCGTTCATGTAGGTCAGTAACAGTTATCACGCCAAAAAGAGATACATATATAAGATTATATGAATCCTTAAAGAGCTGGTTCTCTCCTAAGTCATGAAGGATAAAATGTGTTTTTCCACTTCCCCATTCACCAGTTAAGAGAAGTGCCCCGGACGGATATTCCATTTTGCAGAAATATAATATTTCATCTAATAACTGCATAAAATGTTTTCTAAACCTTTCTGAATATTTATTTGCAATTATTCCTAAACTTCATAATCAACACATCGTGTCTAGTCTATCCAGGCACTTCATAATGAAATCATAGAAATTCATATCTGCATCGGCTAGGTCTAACAGCACCTCATCACCCGGAAATTTTCCCTTGATGTATTGACGAAATGTGTCATGAATGATCTCATTGGCACTCTCGATATCTTTATCCTTTAAAAGTTTATATTTCGAGATTCCGAGTTTTCTACTAAAGTCAACGTTTTCAAGTTGCAACATGACATCGTAAATGTAATCCTGAAACAGAATATACTGATATGCCATGTCATGATCTATAGTGCCGTCTAGCCGTGATATAATCTCGTAGTCATTTAAGGCTTCAAAAATGGCCATAGTGAACTCTGTCACGTTTGCCTTTGATACAGAATCTGACTCAATCTGAAGATGTGATTGTACATGCTGGAAGTCATCCAGTTCTTTGTGGAGCTCCGTATCTTTTATCTTCTTTAGTTCATGTGCAAAATCATGTCTAAACCAATACAAATCATCATTTTCATAAAAAAACTTTTCAAGGCACTCTGCTTCTCTACACTTTTCAAGTATTTCCGAATTTTTTTGAATCGGAAAGCCTGTAGCTTGCTTGATACCTGGCTGGTTCAAATTCAGATGTATGCATTCCTCACCTTGATGCGGAAAATCAAGGCGTATGCAGTATCTGTCTGAATTGTTCATAGCGAAATAGATGTAAAGCCTCGTCGTGCTATGTGGTTTGTCACTGTCTCCATAAAAATCACCATTGATGACAACCTGAATTATTCTTTTATTAAAAAACACCTCTCTAAGAGTCTGGATCAGTTTGTCGGCTACAGCGTGGACACCATCCGAATATAACGGGCTTGTCTGCAGAATGACGAATATAAGGAATATTTTCAGCACCATCAAACTGCTTCTGATATATTTGCTTCTGAGCTTCGTAATGATTTCATCATATCCGCTAATTTGAATCGTCTGCTGCGAATCAATATCTCTTGCCGAACATATGGCGATCATCTGCTGATACAGATTGTTGGCAAGCACATAGCAGTCAGAGCAGATCGAGTATTTCTTTGAAAATGAGAAATCATCATCCAGATGAATGAACACATCTGTGCTATTCACCTGCAGCATAGAACATGCCGTCATTAGGTTACTAGCCTTTTCAAGACTGATACCATCGCACTCCATCTGGTCGAGAAGCAAGTCTACCTGGTAGATAAATCTGAAGGATGCATAAAGATTTTCAGACAGATGTGAAAGGTTGTACTTTGCGTCTATATCTTCCTGGTGTTTTTCCATATAATCGCTGATGCCATCCCATCTCTCCAGATATTTCTTCTCGAATTCTGAATCTGATGCTAGATGGTAAACGTTATAGGTCTGTGTTTGTTTTATAAAATATAGTGATTGTTTGAAACGCGAAGACATATTTTACTCACCCATTTGCTACTTGCTCAATTTCTTTTGTCATAGCCTATCTGTTAATGATATTTTATAGAACACCTGTAACCTATCTGTTTCTGTCTTTCCTCAAATTACATGAAATTAGCTTTTGCTTGTCTACTGTATATTCCGTTTAAATAGACCAAAATCCAAGCTGCATATTTTCTCAACTTTACAAATGTAGACACAATGTCTCAGGATACGTTTCATCATTAAACCTTCTGTTCATTACAATAAATGTAATCATTTGCTTTAACAATTCTGATTTCTGATTGCTTGTAAATGAATCTAATTTATTCAAAACCGCATCATCACTTAAGGTAACATCTGTATTGTAAGCTGCGCTTCTCCTTAACGAACGAAAAGCATCAATAACGTCTTCTTTCAACATTCCTACTTCGATTTCTTCTTCTGATTTACCTTTAAGTGCCATGGCATAGCTTTCATAGATTAGTGTCATTGTACTGTCGTTGGAAAGTTCCTTAAAAATACGTGCGCCAATCACATAATACTGTCCATCAATCTGATAAATAAAACGCTTTTTCTTTACAATATCCTCTAACTTGAATTCGTCGTAATTCATTATTTTATGTTCTCCTTTCGAAAAATTATGATAAGACGAATGAACGAATTCTTAAATACTACGCCCATGTCTATATCATAATTGGACAATTTGGGAAAACGTCATAAGTATACGCACATGCATGTTCTTTGCGGTTAAACTCCTCCTGCCGGAATTTCCAGTTCTCTTTCTGGATATCCCTCGGTACAGAAATCAATATATTTTCCCTCATATCCAAGGATTCTCAGGAGTACTCTGTTTATTATCACAAAGTACGCTAAATCTATTCTTATATCGTCATCTGAAACTTTATCATTTTTCAAGCTTCCATGTGCCCCATGATTTCTTCTCTTAAAAGCCTCATTTTCAAGAACTCCTGGTTTGACATTTATTGCCTCGAGG
>CACXDC010000235.1 GCA_902766365.1 uncultured Lachnospiraceae bacterium
GGATGAAGAGTGCGTCAGCACGGATTTGCGAGTTTAACAAGTCTGGCTGTTTTGCCGGAGGGCACTGGCAGTCAATTTGAAATAATAGAAGAAATAACAACGAGCGGATTCATCCAGGGGATGGTCCGTTTTTTTGCTTTACAGGAATTTGCATCCCTGTAAAGCAAAAAACGCTCCGCAGGGATGCGCACTGCGGCGGAAGGGAAGATGTCGCTTAAAGCGACCCGCCGCAGGCGCAAGAATGTGCCAAGGCACATTCTTTGTTATTCCCCTGTCCATTCGGGCGATTGACGACAGAAAGGAAAAAATATATAATAATTAGTAATATGCTAAAAAGGGAATACAGAGCGACAGAGGTGTGCGTGTATGTCAGAGAAAAAGGAACTTGTGCTGGATGACGGCAGAATAGAGTCCATACAATATCAAAGCCCGGAACAGCTTTATGAGGATCTGATCCTCCGTGTGAAAAAATATCACCCGTCGGATGATATTTCACTGATCGAAAAGGCGTATAAGGTAGCTTCCGAGGCACATAAGGATCAGCTCAGGAAGTCCGGTGAGCCTTATATCATCCATCCCCTGTATGTGGCGATCATACTGGCGGATCTTGAAATGGATAAAGAAACCATTGCGGCCGGTCTTTTACATGATGTGGTAGAAGATACCGTTATGACAGAGGATGAGATCAGGGAGCAGTTTGGAGATGAGGTGGCACTTCTTGTAGATGGTGTGACCAAGCTGCAGAAGCTGCAGTTCATGCGGGACGGAGACAAACCGGATCGTCTGGAGATGCAGGCAGAGAATTTAAGGAAGATGTTCCTTGCCATGGCCAAGGATATCCGTGTGATTCTGATCAAGCTGGCAGACCGTCTTCACAATATGAGGACACTTCAGTATCAGAAGCCGGAGAGCCAGCAGAGGATTGCCAGAGAAACACTGGAAATTTACGCACCCATTGCACAGAGGCTTGGTATTTCCAAGATCAAGGTTGAACTGGATGATCTGTCACTGAAGTATCTGGAGCCGGAGGCATATTATGACCTGGTAGACAAGATTGCAGTCAGAAAGAGCGTCCGTGAGAAATATATCCAGAGTATTGTTGATGAAGTCAGTGAGCATATTAAAAATGCCGGAATCAAGGCACAGATCGACGGAAGAGTCAAGCACTTCTTCAGTATCTATAAGAAGATGAAGAATCAGAACAAGACTATTGACCAGATCTATGATCTGTTTGCAGTCAGGATCATTGTAGATACAGTAAAGGACTGTTATGCAGCGCTTGGCGTGATCCATGAGATGTATAAACCCATTCCGGGACGCTTCAAAGATTATATTGCCATGCCAAAGGAAAATATGTATCAGTCATTGCATACTACGCTGATCGGTTCCAATGGACAGCCCTTTGAAATACAGATCCGTACCTTTGAAATGCACAAGGCGGCAGAATATGGTATTGCTGCCCACTGGAAATATAAGGAAGCATCCGATGGCAAAAAGGCAGATGTTTCCGAGGAAGAAAAGCTGACCTGGCTGCGCCAGATCCTGGAATGGCAGCGGGATATGTCTGATAATAAGGAATTCATGAACCTCTTAAAGAGCGATCTGGATCTGTTCTCAGACAGTGTTTACTGCTTTACTCCTACAGGAGAGGTCAAGAACCTGCCTGCAGGTTCCACACCGATCGATTTTGCCTACAGCATTCACAGTGCGGTCGGGAATAAGATGATCGGGGCCAGGGTAAACGGTAAGCTGGTGACCATTGATTATGAGATCCAGAACGGTGACAGTTTTGAGATTTTAACCTCCCAGAATTCCAAGGGACCGAGCCGTGACTGGCTGAATGTGGTAAAGAGCACCCAGGCCAAGAGTAAGATCAATCAGTGGTTTAAAAATGAATTTAAGGAAGAAAATATTGTAAAGGGCAAGGAGCTTCTGAATACCTATTGCAGGGCAAGAGGTATCAATATCCAGAATCTGCTTAAGCCGGATTATATGGAAGCCATCATGCGTAAATACGGCTTCCGGGACTGGGATGCAGTACTGGCAGCGATCGGTCATGGTGGACTGAAGGAAGGCCAGATCATCAATAAGATGATGGAATTCTATGAGAATGACCATAAGACAGTGCTGACCAATGAGCAGGTGATCGAGCAGATCAAGGAGAATAGTCAGAATGCCCAGAATGAGCCGGCTAAGATGCGTTCCGGCAATGGGATCATTGTCAAGGGGATCCATGATCTGGCAGTGCGGTTTTCCAAGTGCTGTTCACCGGTACCGGGAGATGAGATCATCGGTTTCGTTACCAGAGGAAGAGGCATTTCCATTCACAGAACAGACTGTATCAATATCCTGAACCTGCCGGAGATCGAAAGAGAGAGACTGATCGATGCCGAGTGGGAGGATACACCGGATAAGGAAACTGGAAAATATCTGGCAGAGATCAAGATCTATGCCAATAACAGAAACGGTCTTCTCGCGGATATCAGCCGGGCACTGACAGAGAAAAATATCGATATTCTTTCTGTCAATACAAGGACAAGCAAACAGGGACTTGCTACCATGCTGATCTCCTTTGAAATCAGTGGAAGAGAGGAACTGATCCGGATTACGGATAAGATCCGGAGTATTGACAGCGTCATTGATATTGAGAGAACTACCGGCTAGGATGAAAAAAATAACTGGCAGATATGTGGCAGGACAGAAGCAGATCTGAAAGCTGCATAAAGAACAGTACGGAAAGGAAACATATGGGAAATCTGAAGGTAGAGTGTCTGACACTTGGTGTCTGTCAGACCAACTGTTACTATATACACAGGGAGGACAGCAGAGAGGTTATCTTTTTTGATCCGGCAGATAAAGGAAACTTTCTTTATGAGACATTGCAGGAAAAAGGATTTCAGATTAAAGCAATTCTTCTGACCCATGGTCATTTTGATCATATCTGGGGAGTAGAAGAACTGAAGGAAAGATCCGGCGCAGCGGTATATGCTTATGAAGGAGAAGAGAAGCTTTGTAAGGATCCTGCGTTAAATGTATCTGCTGCAGTGGGAAGAAGCTGTGGTATCACACCGGATCATCTGTTCCGGGATGGCGAGGAGTTTGAGCTTGCAGGGATCCGTGGAAAGGTCATTGCCACACCAGGGCATACCGGCGGCAGCTGCTGCTATTACTTTGAAGAAGACAAGATCCTGATCAGCGGGGATACCCTGTTTCAGGAGTCCGTGGGAAGAACGGATTTCCCGACTGGCAGCATGAGTGCACTGGTCAGATCTGTAAAGGAGAAGCTGTTTACCCTGCCGGATGAGACGAAAGTATATCCGGGTCATGGCATGACAACAACAATCGGTTACGAAAAAGAAAATAATGCCTTTGTATAGGCGGAAGAAAGGAAGGATTTATGAAGAAGAGAGCGATCATTACACTGCTTGCTGCAGCCCTGACAGCAGGAATGTTTACAGGATGCGGCAGTAAGGAAGAAGAAAAAACGGATCTGGCGGTAACACCCATAGAGACACCGGCAGCAGAAGAAACCACAGAGGAAGTGGAAGCACCGGAGGAAGAAGCAAATGCCGGCGTGATCCCTGTAGAAAGAGAAGTGAAAGACGGAAAGATGCAGAGTTATCTGACCGGTGAATGGAAGGATGAGGCGGTGGCAAACAGAAGGCCGATCGCAGTCATGATCCCGAATAATTCACCGGCAATGCCACAGTACGGTGTTTCAAAAGCCAGCATTGTCTATGAAGCACCGGTAGAAGGAAGAATTACCAGACTGATGGCAGTGTTTGAGGATTTTGATGATCTTGACCGGATCGGACCTATCCGCAGCAGCCGTGATTATTTCGTTTATGTGGCTATGGGATACGAGGCGATCTACTGTAACTGGGGACTGGCAAGACCTTATGTGGAAGAACTGATCAACAGGGATACGGTGCAGAATATCAGCGCACCGGTAGAAGGTATTCATAACCCGGCACCAGAAGCCTATGACAGAGTTTCAAGACCCGGGTATGCAACGGAATTTACCGGTTATCTGTTTATTGATGGTATGAAGAAGGCAGCAGACAGACTGGGCTATACCTGGGAGTATGATGATGCTTATGTGCCGCCTTTTACCTTTGCAGCAGACGGTGTAAAGGCAGAGGCAGGTTATGCAGATAAGGAAAGTGCAGTGAAGATCATGCCCGGCGGTACAGAAGGAAACAAGGGTGGTTATGGAGCCTATAATCCTTATTTTGAATATCATGAAGATGATGGCCTGTATTACCGTTATCAGGATGGAAAGAAACAAGTGGATGAGATCGACGGAAGCCAGTTTGCGGTATCCAATGTAGTGTTCCAGTACTGCCACGGTGAGGTCAGGGATGATCATGATTATCTTGCTTTTGGAGTACATGGAGAAGGGGATGCCATTGTGTTTACAGGTGGAAAGGTGATCAAGGGCACCTGGAAACGGTATGACGGAGATGCTACCCCTGCAAAATTCTATGATGAAAATGATCAGGAGATCGTCTTTAATCAGGGAAAAACCTGGATCTGTAATATCTGGGAGGAGTATGGAGAGTATGCCATCTACGAGTAGGATGACTTTACAAGATACAGGGATTTGTGTATAATATGTAGGAAATGTCCGGCCAAAAGGCAGAAAAGCGTTTTGACCGGACACTTTTCAGATAACATCTGCAGGCGGCAGAGCTTACAGATGGCTGTTCCTTGATAATTAAATAGGATACTGTTGTTGTCTTCCTCATTTAGCGCCAGCGCCCGGAAAAGGGACGACGAGGAGAAGGGTGATCGAAAATTCGGCGGATGCCCTTCCGTAGCTCTTCGCTGCGGGATGTATCGGCAAATATGCGGGTAACTGCAAAACAAATACGATACAACGAAGAAAATGAGGAATGCAGTTGTAAGTGACTGCAGCTTTTAAATCAGAACAGATAACCGGCCAAATGGGAGAATTTCTGAATATAATGAAGAAAGGCCGGAAAAAGATAGAAAGATGAGGAAGATGATATATGTGTGGAATTATTGGATATACAGGGAAAAAAGAAGCAAGTGAAATTATGCTGGATGCTTTGGAACTTTTGGAGTACAGGGGCTATGACAGTGCGGGAATTGCCCTGTTTCCGGAGAAGGGTGGCCCGGTCAGGATCTTTAAAAAGGCGGGCAGAGTGCGGGATCTTCGGGAACTCTGTGCAAAAAATGATGTAACAGGGCACTGCGGGATCGGTCATACCAGATGGGCGACTCATGGCGGTGTGTGTGACGAAAATGCACATCCCCATCATTTTGAGAATGTGACGATCACCCATAATGGCATCATCGAAAACTACAGACAACTGATTGAGGAGTATGAACTGGACGGGAAGCTGACTTCCCAGACAGACAGTGAGGTAGTGGCTGCCGTGCTTTCCCATTTTTATACGGGAGATCCCTATGCAGCGATCCGCAAAACAGTACTGAAGCTGAAGGGAACCTTTGCATTATCCATACTTTTTGATGACATTCCAGGGAAAATTTATGCAGTAAGAAATGTAAGCCCGATCGTGGCAGCCAGTACAGAGGATGGGGCGATCCTTTCTTCAGATGTAGCGGCTATCGTGCCATTTACAACGCAGTACTTTGTTGTGCCTGAATTTCATGTGGTATGCCTGTCAGAGAACGGGATCGAGATGTATGATCTTTCCGGTGACAGGGCAAGGATCGACTGGCTGACAGTAGACTGGGATATCAGCCGCAGCGACAAGGGCGGATATCCTTTCTATATGGAAAAAGAGATCATGGAGCAGCCGGGAGTTATTAATGAGACCATATTGCCAAGGATCAAAGACGGAAAGCCGGACTTTTCAGCAGAAGGGATTCCGGATGAGATGCTCGCATCCTGCAAGAGGATCTGCGTGATCGCCTGCGGTACAGCCATGCATGCCGGACTGGTTGGAAAGAGCCTGATCCAGGCACTGATCGGTATTCATGTAGATGTTGTGATGGCATCTGAATTTATGTACAATGATCCGATCGTGGATGATACAACACTGGTGATCGCTATTTCCCAGTCAGGAGAGACGATTGATACGCTGGAGGCACTGAAGTTTGCCAGAAAGTGTGGATCACCGAGCATTTCTATAGTAAACGTGAAGGGCGCTTCGATCGCAAGAGCCAGTGAGTATGTGATCTATACCAGTGCAGGACCGGAAATCGCAGTAGCGAGTACCAAAGCCTATACGACACAGCTTGCTGTACTGTATCTCTTAACAGCGAGAATGGCAATGGCCAGAAATCTGTGGAGTGATGAGCAGATGAAGGAATATATGGATGAGCTTCAGAGAGTACCGGCCGTGATGGAAGAGGTGCTTGAGAGAAAAGAAGAGATCCATCATATTGCAGATACCATGCTGAATGCCAGGGATGTGTTTATGATCGGCAGGGGACTTGACTATTCTATTCTCCTGGAAGGATCCCTGAAGCTGAAAGAGGTTTCCTATATTCATTCTGAGGCCTATGCATCCGGCGAACTGAAGCATGGAACGATCGCACTGATCACAGAGGAAACGCCTGTGATCGCAGTGGTAACACAGGATAAATTAAAGAGCAAGGAGCTTTCCAATATCAAAGAGGTACAGTCCAGAGGAGCCAGGGTGATCCTTCTGATCAAGGGACAGGAGGAACTGGAGCAGGAGAAGATCTGGAGCCGTATTTTCAGACTGCCGGTTATGAAGGATGAGTTTATGGTGATGCCAACGTCCGTTGTACTGCAGCTGATCGCTTATTATGTATCACTGGATAAGGGTCTTGACGTTGATAAGCCAAGAAATCTTGCCAAAGTAGTAACAGTAGAATAAGAAGGAAGATAACAACAGAACCTATGGAACAGAATGTAATTGAAGTAGTATTAAATAAACCGGGCTTTGAATATGATATCCATTCTCTGGTAAAGGCTTTTTACCCGGAATGTGAAGTCAGAGTCCATACAGAAGGAGAGGGGATGCCGGACAGTTCTTCAGAAGGCTACCCGGATCTTTCCCTGAATATCACAGAAGAGGAAATTGTCCTGACGCTGATTCATGCGAGGGGAGCTTCCTCTTCTTTTGGTGCAAAAAAGATAGTGACTGGCAGTGGACTGGACAGGAGTGGAGTGAAGAACCGGTTAAAGCAACTGATCTATGTGACACTTTCTGAATACACGGGAAAGCAGCTTCCATGGGGAACCCTGACAGGGATAAGGCCGACAAAGATTCCGATGATGATGCTGGAGGATGGTAAGAACCGTGATGAGATCCTTTCTTATATGGAAGATACCTATCTGGTAAGCAGGGAAAAATCAGAGCTTGCCCTGGAGATCGCCCAGAGGGAAAAAGAACTGCTTTCTACGATCCACTATCAGGATGGGTACAGTCTGTATATCGGGATCCCGTTCTGCCCGACCACATGCCTGTACTGTTCTTTTACTTCTTTTCCCATCGTGTCATGGAAAAAGAGGGTAAACGAGTATCTGGAAGCACTGGAAAAGGAAATTATCTTTACTGCACAGATCTGTAAGGACAAGGTACTTGATACTGTTTATATTGGCGGTGGAACGCCAACCACATTGTCTGCAGAGGAACTGGAAAGACTGCTTTCCTTCCTGAAAAAAACACTGGATTTCTCACAGGTAAAGGAATTTACCGTGGAAGCCGGAAGAGCGGACAGCATTACGGCAGACAAGCTTGAGGTACTGATGAAATATGGCGTGACCAGGATCTCTGTCAATCCACAGACCATGAAGGAAGAGACACTCCGTCTGATCGGCAGACAGCATACAGTGGAACAGGTGAAGGAGGCATTCCATCTTGCAAGAGAAAAGGGATTTACCAACATCAATATGGATCTGATCCTTGGACTTCCCGGGGAAAATGAAGAGGATGTCAGGAATACCATAGAAGAGGTAAAGAAGCTTGATCCGGATTCCATGACGGTACATTCACTTGCCATCAAGCGGGCATCCAGGCTGAACCAGTGGATCGGGGAAAATGGAATAGATGCCCTGAAAAATACGGATGAAACCATGAAGATAGCAGAAAATGGTGCCAGAGAAATGGGAATGGTTCCCTATTATCTCTACCGTCAGAAAAATATGTCGGGCAACTTTGAGAACGTGGGGTACGCCAGAGAAGGAAAGCTTGGGATATATAATATCCTGATCAACGAAGAGGTCCAAACGATCGTTGCGCTTGGCGCCGGAACGGTGACAAAAAGGGTATTTGGAGATGGACGGATCGAGCGGTGTGATAATGTGAAGGATGTGGCACTGTATATAGAGAAGATCGATGAGATGATCGAAAGAAAGAGGAAACTGCTTTCTGATCCGCTGGAATGATCGATGAGGAAACTGCTGTGAGTAAGATATACAACAAAAATGCATTAAACCGAATAGCAACGAGAGATCAGCTGGACAAGGCGATCGTTCTCGTTTCACCGGCACTTTGGATCTCGATCATTGGCGCATTGTTGATCATAGCAGGCCTTTGCATATGGGGATTTCAGGGAAAGCTGCCAACCAGCATCGATATTAATGGAATCTATATTGATGAGGGAGGAATGTCAGCCCTGTATTCGCCGGCAGAGGGATTTGTGACAGAAATCCTGGTAGGCGAGGGTGACCATATCAGAGAAGGACAGCTGGTAGCCACACTTGGTACAGAAGAAGAACTGAATCAGATACAGGATCTGGATACCAGGATCGTTTACGTGGAAAATATAACCTTTGACAGTGAACTGGATATCATTACGGGAGATACAGAAGCGCTTGCACAGATCAAACTGGAAGCAAAGAACAGGGACAAGACGCTGCTTGAAACAGAGGGGACTCTGGATCTGAAGAAGGAGAAGCTGCAGCAGGCCAGGGCAGATCTGGAGACCAAAGAGGCCAATCTGCTTAAGTGTAAGGAGGATTACTTTGCGACTCTGTCAGTGACAGATCAGCAGAATGAAGTAGCCTATTCCGAGGCGAATCAGGATTATACGACCAGGCTGAATCTGTATGAAACTGCAAAGAACAATTATATTTCGGCAAAAGAGAGCTACAGGGCGAAAAAGTCAGCATTTGATGCCAGGTATGAGCAGTTTGATGAAACAAAGGCCACGGAAGAGGAGATGGAGGCTTACCGGGCAGCACTGGCAGATATACAGTCTGCGGAAACAGCGGCAGAGGATTACCGTATCGTCATGGAGCAGCAGGGAGACAGCCTGAATGTGGCAAACAGTACCCTGGAACAGGTGAGAAATTCCTATCTGCAGTATCTGAACCAGATTTCCGGTACCCAGGTGGAGAATATGATCGCCAGCACAGAGTATACGGAGGCATTGCAGGCATATACAACAGCACAGACAACCTGCAAGGCTCTGCAGGATGAGATCGATGAACTGGAACTGAAGATGGTACTGGATGAAAATGATGTGGATTTCAGCCTGGAAACGTATCAGGCACAGTTTGACAATCAGAAGTCAGCACTTCTGTATGAATTGAAAAATCAGAGAGAGGATCTGCTGAAGCGTGCGAGCAAAGGAGAGATTTATGCCGATCGTAACGGAGAGGTTTATGATCTGCAGATCGCAGTGGGGAAAGCGCTGGAAAAGGGCGGAGAGGTTCTCAGTGTATTTGAAAATGACAGCGAGGGCAATATGGTGATCTGTTATGTTCCGCTGACCGATGCCAGGAAGATTGAAACAGGGATGGAGGTACAGGTTTATCCCTCCACCGTAAACAAGCAGGAATGTGGCCATATGATAGCGGAAGTAGAATATATCAATCCCTATGTGGCTACGGCAACAGATATGAAAAGACATCTAGGAAGTGATGCACTGGTTCAGACATTTTCAGCAGAAGGAGCCGTCGTGGAAGTGCAGTGCAGACTGGAAGAGGATGGAGATACGGCAAGCGGATACAGGTGGTCCAGTGCAAAGGGAAACCATGTAATGCTGACTCCGGGAACAATGATCACGGCAACAGTTATTACAGGGGAGAAGAAACCGGTCGATCTGCTGATACCCTACCTGAAGCAGAAGCTGAATTTTGCACAATAAACCGGTGAGAGGCAATGCAGAAGAAAAAGAATATAAAGAAGGAAGGAAAACAGCATAATCATACCTGTGTAAAAACACCCACCGTATTTCAGATGGAGGTGGCAGAATGCGGGGCAGCATCTCTTGCCATGGTCTTACAGTACTATGGAAGATATGTTCCACTGGAGGAATTGCGGGTGGAGACAGGTGTTTCCAGAAATGGCTGTAATGCCAAAAATATCTGCCTTGCGGCAGAAAAATACGGACTGGAGGCATCAGGAAGCGGACGTGATCTGAACCGTATGGTAGAAAAGGCATATCTGCCCTGCATCATCCACTGGAACGCTTCTCATTTTGTTGTATTTGAAGGGGTAAAGCACGGAAAATATTATATCAATGATCCCGCACAGGGGAGGCGTATCCTGAATAAAGCGGAAATGGAAGATGGCTACAGCGGTGTTGTTCTTACACTGAAACCGGGAGCGGATTTCCATAAGAGCCCCAACAAAAGGACATTATTGTCATTTGGTCTGCAGCGGTTACGGGGGCAGTATGGAACACTGCTGGCTCTGCTCCTGCTTGGAATGTGTCTGATCGCACCGGGGATCCTTGCATCTGTATTTCCCCAGGTATTTCTGGATGATATTATTGTGGACGGCTCCTATTCCTGGATGAAATGGCTGCTTCTGATCATGGCATGTACCATGGTCTTTAAGGGCTATTTTTATTATATTAAGGAAAAGACGGAGCTGATGCTGAAAAGCAAGATGATGCTGCTTTCCTCGGATGACATGCTGACCCATATGTTCCGGCTTCCGATGGTGTTTTTTGAACAGAGGTTTGCGGGGGATCTTGTGCAGAGAGTGCAGAATAATGCGGCAGTGAGTAATTTCCTGGCGGGAGAACTTGTAGGACTTGCGATCAGCTTTTTTACATCTTTTGTTTATTTACTTCTTATGCTTTGCTACAGTCCGAAGATGGCACTGGTTGGCGTTGCCTTTTCCCTGATGACGATCCTTCTGGTATATATGACCACGAAAAATGTTGCGGTCCTGACACAGAAATATGGTCAGGATATGGGAAAGCTGGTAGGTAATCTCTACAGCGGCCTGACGGTGAGTGATTCGATCAAGGCAGTTGGAGCTGAAAATGAATACACCGGAAAGCTGTTTGGATATTATGCCCTTGTAAATGCGTCAGACCAGAAGCTGGAAAGCATGCAGAAGAAACTGGAGGTAGTTCCGACAGCACTGGAATCTATCAACAGGATCCTGCTGCTTATCATAGGAAGCACACTGGTAGTGAATGGTTCACTTTCTGTCGGAATGATCATTGCATTTTCCGGCTTTCTGGCATCTTTTTCCCAGCCGTTTGGGGATGTGATCGACTTTGTGAGGAATATTCAGCAGGTGAAAAATGATATGGGGCGTGTAGAGGATATCATGAAGTATCCTGAGGATGAGCAGTATGGAAAGCCGGAAATGGAAGAACTGAAGGGAAAGCTGACAGGAGATGTGGAGCTCAGGAATATCAGCTTTTCTTATGGAAAGCTGGATAAGGCATTTATCCGGAATTTCAATTTTCATATTAAGAGCGGGCAGTCGGTTGCACTGGTAGGAGCAAGCGGATCCGGAAAGTCTACAGTAGCCAAAATGATCAGTTCCCTGTATCAGCCCTGGAGTGGGGAGATCCTTTTTGACGGGGTCCCGGCAGAAAAGATCCCGTCAGAAGTACTGCATGCCAGCATCTCAGTGGTATCCCAGAATGTTTCTCTTTTCAAGGGAAGCATTTATGACAATATCTGTCTGTGGAACAGTGGAATTACCCAGGAGGAAGTGATCCTGGCGGCAAAGGATGCCTGTGTACATGAAGAGATTACCAGAAAGCCGGCAGCTTACGATTATGAGATCAATGAAAATGGAAGCAACCTGTCAGGGGGACAGCGCCAAAGGATCGAAATAGCAAAAGCGCTGGTAACAAGGCCAACGATTCTTATCATGGATGAAGCAACCAGTTCACTGGATGCGATCACAGAAAAAGAGATCCTGGATCATATAAGGAGAAGACACTGTACCTGTGTGATCGTGGCGCAGCGGCTTTCCACGATCCGTGACTGTGATGAGATCATCGTGATGGATAAGGGAAGGATCGTGGAGAGAGGTACACATGAGGAACTGATGGCACTCAATGGAAAATACAGGGAACTGATCAGATCAAATTAGGAAGATACTATGGAACTGAAGGGCAGTGGGGAATACCGGTCCACTTCACAGAGTGAAGTGATAACGGTCGTTTCAGGAAAACTGAATATTTACGTGACCAGGTTTGCCGGAGGACAGGTACTGAGGAGCGTTTATCTGTGTTCAGCCATAGCAGGTGTAAAAATCCCGGGAATGTATTATCAGGGAGGACAGGAACACTGGGGACTGCAGCTCTTTGCAGCAGAGCCGGCACAGATCAAAATAACCGAAGGCCAGCCACAGGAAATGCAGACTGTCAGGGCGCAGTTTGTCAGTATCCTTCCCGAAGGAAAGTGGAACAGTGAGAAGCTGACGCTGCAGCTGGTAGCTTTTCTGGAAGGTGCCATATACAGGGAAGAAGAGGTAGTACTACGCAGTATAGATGAAAACAGGAAAGCAAGAGCACAGAGGCAGCAGGTTCTCTTATCTCCATTTTTAAAAGCGGGAGGACTGAAATATCATAGCCACAGTGAAAATCTGACCTATAATACCATGTGCGTGCTGTGCGATTATATGAAAATAAAGATCTGTTCTTATCAGGCGCTGGAAGCGACTTATGGGACAAATTTTGACGTATATGATATTGCCAGGATGTCACACTTTGTTATGAGAACGATCGCATTAAAGGGAAAATGGTATCTGCAGGATGGCGGAGCGTTCCTTGGATATCTGAGAGAAGGGCATGTGCCGGTGCTGTGTATTCCCAAAGGGATCCGCCGCTATGTGATGTATAATCTGGCGGAGAACAGCAGTGAGGTGATCAGCCAGAAAACGGTGGAAAGGCTGGAACCGGAGGGGATCATGCTTTATCATCCCATGAAGGGAGGCCCGCTTTCTACCAGAGATGTAATTTCCTTCGGACTTGGGACTTTACGGGCAAGGGATATTGTCATTATCCTGATCATGGCAGTTTTATCGGCGCTGACAGGGCTTTTGCTTCCCTTTTTTAATGAGCTGATGTTTGACAGGCTGATACCGATGGCAGACCAGGCGGCCATATGGGAGGTGGGACTGGTTATTTTTTCCTGCTCCATCGGAAATCTGTTTTTCATGCTGGTACAGAACCTGGCAACCCTGCGGATAACAAAAGGAATGGAATATTCTGTGGTAGGGGCATCGATAGACCGTCTGATGCATATGCCACAGCATTTTATCGAGAGATATGGAAGCGCAGATCTGGTAAACCGGGTCATGGGAATGGCGGGAGTCTTTCAGATGCTTTCTACAGGTTTTATTACAGCAGTACTAGGATTCCTGCTATCAGCGTTTTATGTGATCAAGATGTTCCGGCAGTCGGGACCGCTTGCAGGCCGGGCGGTGGTCATGGTACTGGTGACAGCACTCGTGATCCATCTTTTCGGATATTTCAGACAGCGCCATGAGAGAGAAAAAATAGAAAAGGCAACCAGGGCAAATGCGGTACTGTACCAGTTCCTGTCAGGGATCATGAAGGTAAAACTGTCAGGGATAGAGGACAGGGCATTGCTGGAATATCAGAAAGAAAATGTGGGATCTGTAGAGTGTGATATGAAAAGCACAAGGCTTGCCAATCTGGCAGAAGCATTTCATGTCATGGCAGAGATCTTTTACCCGGGATTTATCTATTATACGATCATGCACCGGGAAGTACAGATGACTGTTGGTGAATACAGCGCCTTCAGTGCTGCATTCGGGCTTTTCTCTGCATCAGCCATGCAGATGTTTAATTATTTCCTTGTGCTTGGAACAGCGATTCCTGCCTATAAGAGGGTAAAGCCTCTTTACAGTCAGGAAACAGAGCTGCACGAAATGGCCGGGGGCGTCGGGAGGATCCAGGGAAACATAGAAGCTGACCATCTGGTATTCCATTATGAAGGTGAGGAAAAACCGGTACTGAATGATGTATCTTTTAAGATAAGGACGGGGGATTTTGTAGGGATCGTAGGCGCCAGCGGCTGTGGAAAATCCACACTTCTGAAATGCCTTCTCGGCTTTGAAAAACCGGAAAGTGGTAAGATCTACTATGACAATAAGGATATTGAGACCCTGGACAAAAGAGAACTGCGAAAACAACTGGGTGTAGTGCTGCAGAATGGAAGACTGTGCAGTGGTACGATTTATTCCAATATTGAGCTGGCTTCTCCCGGGATCACACCGGAAGAAGTAGAGGAACTGATGGCTGAGGTTGGAATGCGGGAAGATATCAGGCAGATGCCCATGGGGATCTTTACGGAGGTCTCGGAGTTTGGTGGTACGATATCCGGTGGACAGCAGCAGAGGATCATGATCGCCAGGGCACTGGCAAATGATCCGGCAGTCATATTTTTTGATGAGGCAACCAGCGCATTAGATAATGTGGCACAGGAAAAGGTATGCGGGAACATGGAGGGAAGGAATATCACCAGAGTGATGATCGCACACCGGCTGTCTACTGTAAAAAACTGTGATCAGATCCTGGTCATGCAGGATGGAAAGATCGCAGAACAGGGAACTTACAGTGAGCTGATGGAGCAAAAGGGATTATTCTGTCAGCTGGCAGAAAGACAGCAGCTTACAGAAGATGCCGGTCTATAGACGGAGGGCTGGAACGTGGATAAAAAACAAAAAAGGGATAAAAGAAGAGTCCTTACAGGTTTTCTGCTTCTGCTTTTACTGGTCGTTTCTTCTCCATTTGGAGAAGCAGGAACTGTATCTGCAGAGCCGCAGGCAGAGGTAAGACTTCTGGCATCTCCGGCAAGCGGGGGACGGATAAGCAGAAAAGAGAAAGATGACGGAACATTAGTTGTGACGGCATCGGCCAATAAAGGATACCGGTTCCGGTACTGGAAGAAAAAGGGAGACAGTGAGATCTATACAAAGGATGCTTCCTTTGAACTGAAAAAGCCATATGCCAGTGCTGCCTATGTGGCTTACTTTGGAACAGATCCGGAGTATTGTGCAAAGTCCGGGATCACGGATCAGGAATATACAGGCGAAGGCCGGCTGCTCTGGATCCCAACCTATCTGTATGACCGGAATGTGATAAAAGAACTCGCCAGCAGCAGGATCCAGCAGGACGCGCAGATCTATCAGCAAAACAGACCACTTGCAGCAGGTAAGACAGTTGTTTCGAATATAAAGAAAACACTGGATACAGAGAAACAGAAAAAAGAGGAAATTTATGATGAACAGTTGCTTTCAGAGCATGAACTGATCACCTCCCATCAGGAGGTACTAAAGACCAGTGAAATCCGGGAGAGAGAGCAGGATCAGAAAACAGCAGAGGAAGCGGTCAGTGAGCGATTTGGTGACAGATATACGGCAGAGATCCTGAGGATCCTTCTGACAGATCCGCCACAGGAATGGGAAGACGGCGAAAGGACCTGTCTCTGGGCAGGAACTGGAGCTGAAAAGGGAGATATGGTATATATTATCTGTGAAACAGATCTGCAGGGAAGCAGTCTGATCGCAGCGACAGTGGATGAAAATAATGTGCTGCGTTTTACTGTGCCTGCTGTTTTAAATGATACACGTCTGACAGCGGTCAGGATCAGGCTTAATGGAGAAAGCAAGTGAGGGAAAGAAAATGACAGAGCAGGAAAAAGAACTGCTTTACAAAACAAATGAAGAACTTGGAGAAGAAGAACTGAAAAGGATCTCCGGACTGGTGGCTTTAGTAAAAAGAGGCGCAGAGCTTTTGTGTCTTCTGCCGGAGGCACGGGAGGAACTGGAAAAAGATCCGGACGCCTTTCTTGGAAGGTATGGTCTTGCAGGAATAGACCCCGATGATCTGAAGCTTATGTTCTATCCGGAAAGGGGGGAGGAACTGAAAAAGAAGCTGACTTCCCCGGACTTTATGGATCTGATCTCGGAGGCGGTTTACCGGTATGAGCAGTTTGTGGGTAATAAGCTGTATCTCAGGAACCAGATGCGGGAAGTGGAATGTGTCCCACTGAACAAGCAGATGAGGATATGGAGAAACAGGCAGATCGAACGCTGTAAGGGAGCCCTTGGAGGTGTCAATGAATCCTTTATCCATGATGTGATGAATTTTGAACTGTCCCGTGGCTGTTCCGTAGGCTGTGAGTTCTGTGGTGTTGGAGCAGAGAAACTTCAGAAGGTTTTCTTTCATACAGAGGAGAATGCAGTCCTGTTCCGGGAGGTTCTGAAAGCTGCCAGGGAAATACTGGGAGATGCGGCTGGAAGAGGAACCCTGTATCTTGCATCAGAGGCACTTGATAATCCGGATTATGAGCTGTTTGAGGCAGATTTTTATGAAGAGTTTGGCGTGATCCCGCAGATCACAACGGCTGTGCCTTTAAGAAAGCCGGAACGGACACATGCACTGCTGAAAGAACTTTACAGTAAAAAAGGTTTTATCCACAGGTTCTCCCTGCGAAGCCTTAAGGAGGCCAGAGCGGTACTTGCAGAGTTCACACCGGAGGAACTTCTGAAGGTTGAGCTGATCCCACAGTATGAGGAGGCTCCGGCTTTTGTACCATTTACAGTTTCCGGACATGAACTTGAAAAACGCCTTATGGATGGGGAAGAGATACCGGAACAGGCAGGAAGTATCTGCTGCGTGGATGGATTTGTGGTAAATATGGCAGAAAAAAGCATCCGTATGATCACACCGTGCTATGCAGATGCAGAATATCCGGATGGAGTAGCAGGACCGGAAAAGGTATTTTTTGAAAATGCAGACGAATTCAGGGAAAAACTGCTCTTTTTCATCGAAAACTATATGGTAAATGAAATACCCGGTGATGTACCGCTTGAGTTTTATGATTACTTTGAATGCAGGCAGATTCAGGGGAAGAGGGCACTTGTAAGCAAACATGGACAGTATACGGTGTTTCTTGATAAAATGAAGGAAAAGGGGATGCAGGAAACGATAGCTCTTCTTTGTCAGGGAAAATATAACAAAAGAGAGATCGTCACGCAGGTGATGGGACAGACAGGAGAAAGACCGGAGAAGATTTTCTGGTTTCTGAATCAGCTCTGGAAGCTTGGTGTGATCAGGGATCCGGTATTATTTCCACAGAAGAATGAAATTGGAGAATAAGAAAATGAGCAGTATATTTTATGATGAAAAGGATCTGCATGACATTGCACAGATCAAACGGTTTATGGAGATATTGACCATGGTACCCGGTGCAAAAGAGGAATATAAAAAGGATCCGGAAGGGTTCCTTTTGAAGAATCAGGTTCCATTTGGCCGGGAGGAACTCGAGTTTAAAATGACAAACCGTGCTGACCTGCGCTCTGCCAGAGCAGTCCACCCGGGTGCCAAAATAGAAAAGTATATTGAGTTTACCCACAAAAAGCTGGACTGGAGAGATGATCTGAGGAATGCCTCCACACCGCAGAACAGTACGATGAAAAAATGGAGAGACAGACAGATCATCAGATGTGAGGGGGAATTCGGTTACCGGAATCACTCTTATATCCACACGGTGCTGACATTGGAGCTGACAAGCGGGTGTTCTGTTGGCTGTCCCTATTGTGGACTGAATGCGGGAAAACTATCCAGAATCTATCGTGCGACACCGGAAAATCTGGAGGAGTGGAGAGCGGTCCTGACAGCAGCAAAAGAGGTGATCGGGGATGGTGCCGGATACGGGACATGTTATTATGCGACAGAACCAATGGACAATCCGGATTATGAAAAATTTGTTGCTGTATACAGAGATGTGTTTGGAAGGCTTCCACAGATCACGACAGCGGCTTCGCTCAGAAATAAGGAGAGAACAAGGAAACTGCTGCAGGATATGATGGAGGAAGGTGACACAATCTATCGCTTTTCGTTACAGTCACTGGAACAGCTTAAGGAAATACGGGAGACATTTACGCCGGAGGAGCTGATTCTGGTAGAACTTCTGCCACAGTATAAGGAAGCACCGGATTCCCATTTTGTGAAAGCCGGAAGAAATGCGCAGGAAGAAGAGTATGGAGGAACGATCGCCTGCCTGACCGGATTTGTTGTGAATATGGCAGAGCATACGATACGTCTGACAACACCTGTGACCGCATCTGAACGATATCCTACAGGAGAAGCCATTCTTTGCCGGGAAAGTTTTACAGATGCAGAGGATCTTCGCAGAAGGATGCAGGATATGATCAGAACGCATATGAAGCTTCTGATCGGTCCGAAAGAAAAAATTCAGTTATATCCATATTTTGATTATACAGTTTCCTCAAAATGTGTTAAAATCATGAGTAAGGAATATTATACAATTCGGTATGATAAACCGGAAGAAATTTTGGGGATGAAGGAAATCCTTCCGCTGCTGAAACAGGGAAATATGACCAAAAGAGAACTGGTAGACTGTTTACAGAAGGAAGAAGGAAAATGGGGAGTAAAGCCGGAATTTCTTTTCTATTTTCTAAATTATTTCTGGAAACAGGGATTACTGGTAGATCATGATCTGTATCCGGAGGAGTAAAAACGAAAGGAGAATCAGTATGGCTGAGATGGAAGATGTAAAAACAGCATTAGGAGAGATTTTTTCCCAGTGCTGGGAGTCAGAGGAATTTAAGCAGAAATTTATCGAGGATCCGAAACCGGTTTTGAAAGAGTATGGGGTTCCTTATGATGATTCCAAGGAATATAAGGTAATGGATGCTCCGAAAAAGACAATAGTATATGTTCTGCCCTATGAAGGAGTTAAAGAGGCGGTACAGGCAATCTCAGAAGGTCTGATGGGGAATGTAAAGGATGTAGAAGGCGGAGAAGCCAAGCAGATCATTCCGGAAGGCTGGTCTATCCAGTTCCTTCAGAATACAGAAGATGTGAATTATATTGTAATTCCAAGTTCACCGGAGGAAATGACACCGGAAGAACTGGAAATGATTAATGGTGGCTGTGGATTCCTTGGAATCGTACTGATAGTAGGAGTTGTTTTTGTAGCAGCGGCTGCTGTATTTATGGCAGGTGCAGCGGTTTCAGCAGCAGCGGTAGCGGTAGTTGCGGAGTCTGTTGGAGGTGTGCATGCAGTACTGGGAGTTTCAGTGGCAGTTACGACCTGATATATCTGAAACAGATTGATTCAAATAAACGGATCATTACGGTAGATACTAAAGAAATAATACCAATATGACGATATAAAAAGAGCATGGAAGCATTGTATTTCAAAAATTTGAGATACAATGCTTTTGTGATTTTAAGGGGATAGTACAGGCAGCACTTGATATGAAAGTCTGATGCTGATCAGGTCAGAGGGGGTGATTGGTTTCAAAAGGAAAACCTGATCGATGACTTTAATCATAAAAAATAAAAGGAACCGCTTGGACCTTTCAGGGAGAGCGGAGCCCGTTTTGAATGACAGAGAAACAGGGCAGAAAGGAGAATCATGAATGTAACAGGAGTAGGAAGCTCTTACAATTTCATTTACAACACGAAAACAGGTAGGATATCTACAAAAGATGGCAGTAAGAATGAGTTTGTCGATTTTTATAATGGAGATGTCAAAGGAGAGGATACAGAAACCCTGAATCATTTTGATGCACATACCAAGTATCAGTTTACAAGAATGCTGTATGTATATGGAACGGGAATGACCGGAGAAAATCCCTTTGATGACAGTGAAGAAGTTGAGATTACAGCAGATATAGAAAGCGCGACCCATACTTCTTTTTATGTGAATGGGAAGAAAGCGTTTACGGCAATTACGGGTATGACTTATACGCCATCTGAGATTCAGACCTTTGGAACGGTACAGCAGCCATTTAGGACCAGAGGCTACAAGCCGTATGATCCGCAGACAAACAGTATCACGATTGGAATCGGAAGCAGATTTAATCTTGGAAATGGATACAGCGTGGAGGTACAGGAAGATTGTGTCTGGGGCGAGGGCTATGGAAACGGAAGCAGGGCAGATGATGAAAGATGCAATATGATGGTAGGGGGATTAAGTACCCTGATCCATTTTGCGGATCAGCAGTATTTTTCCAGTATGACGGATCCATACACCGATTATATTTTAGACTTTCTTGCGTCACAGGGAGTGGATACCAGCAGAGAATTTGTGATAAACGGGACACATTGCGAACTGGTAAATGGGAAAATAAGTGAAGTTGGTAACGATTATGTGGTACCCAGTTCCATTCAGCAGAAAGCGGTGAAAAGATATGAAGAAAGAATGGCAGATTTTTTAAAGGACGGGAACTGGTACAGAATGGCGTAAATACAGAAATTCCTGTCTGAATGAAGGAAAAGTGGAGGGTGTTTTTAAATCCTGGTGGTTTGAAAACGCCCTTTTTGCCTGCCACGCGATGGGCGAGATTGACAGTAAATATATCGAAGAAGCTATGGACTATAAAAAGAAAAAAGGAAAGTCTGTCTGGTTAAATCTTGGAATTGCAGCAGCCTGTCTGTGCTTTGTGCTGATTACTGCCAGAGTGATCATACCTGTTTACAGGGATCAATATAGCAGAAACAAAAATACAGAGGCAGCAGATACGGTGAAGGCACCTGTGATCACAATCATGGGAAAAAATTATCTGGCACCGGATATGCCTGTGGATGAACTGCCAGCAGAGTATCATTATCTCCGTGATCTGACAGCAGAGGAAGCGAACAGAACCGGTCTGGCAGGAAGCAGGATCTATGTGGATCCACAGGATGAGGACATGAGTGTTATCTATCTGTATCAGGAGTGCGGAACACCTGTCAGTGAAAACACGGTAGATAATACAAAGCGTCAATGGGCTTATGTGAAGTGGACGGTCCTGGAGGAGGAAGACTGATCTGGTCCTGATTGTCAAAACTTGTATTGCTTTTGCGCATACAGAAAAAGTATAATAGATTCAGATGCAAAAACTTACATTCATGGAAAATATGAAATGATATGACAGTAAATTTGTGCGCAAGGACAAAAGAGCCTGCGGAGCAGGCAGCAGGAGAGGGGATTTATGTCACTATTAGGAGATCTGGCAATGACGAACCGTAAAGAGGAAGTCAGACAGGCAGATACTACGAATCTGGTAAAGGGAGCAGCTCTGCTGATGGCAGGTTCATTATTAGCATCCTGTATGGCAACTGACTGGTCATTTCTGATCAGACAGATTCTGTTTGGTGCAGGAGTGGTTTTATGTATACTGGGTATTCCTTTTCTGAAACGCTTTTATAAGGAAGTAAAGGACTTTCGTGAGTATGTGCCGGCATGGGATAAGGGACGTGGGATTTTTGACCGTATGGCGCTTCAGCTGAATCACTGGTATGAAAGAGGAGAGGAACCGGTAAGCTGTGACGGGGATACCCTGTATTATCTGAAACTGCAGAAAGAGCGTCTTGATGAAAAAAGGATCCATATGCGTAACCGGGTTTATCCGGCTAAGGGAAAGAGCTTTGGAACAGCAACAGTATCCAGAAAATCCGCATGGTATACGACAGATATGTCCTATGAAAATATCAGTAGGGAGCTGCAGTTTACCAGGGAGTCTCAGGTACTGTATCAGCGGAAAGTAGAGCAGGTGATGTATGAGGTTATAGCACATTCCCCGAATGAACGGGAAACGTCACACCTGATGGTAACCTGCCCGAATTGTGGCTGTATCAGTTCAGTAGATCAGCTTGCCGGTGGATGTCCATATTGCAGGACTCAGTTCCGGGTAAAGGATCTTTTTCCAAGAGTGATCAATACATATTTTATCAGAAGTGATTCCATTTCCAAAAATATTTCCCTGCAGCGTGTTGTGATCGGGACATCTATGGGGATTATGCTGCTGATCTTTATTCCGGGATCTCTGATCTCCAGTAATGGAAATCTGCCGGCAGCACTGTTTACAGCTTATCTGTCAGCGATCATTGGTGGAGGTGTCTTTGGATGGGTGGCATCGGCAATCCTTATGCTGGCCTCTCTGTTTCAGCGGGATGGAATGAAACATCTGCCTTTGATCCCTTTTCTTTCATCCAAGAGTAAGATCAGGAGAATGATGACAGGATACGATCCAAACTTTTCTTATGATAAATTCGAAGGACAGCTGGTGGCACTGATCCGTATGGCGGTCTTTGCGAAAGAACCACAGAATCTGACAGCCTACCGGGGAAAAGAACGGGATGCACGGTTTGAAAATATTCTGGAGATGACCTATACGAATGGCATGTGTCTTAGGAATGTGAAAAGGCAGGGAGATGATCTGCATCTGACCATCCGTACCTGGTGGATCAATTACAGCGAAGAGCAGGGAAAGATCAGAAAGACAGGAGATTTGATCGATGTAACGGTCTGCAGGAACATCGCACACAGAGAAGTGCCGGGCTTTTCGGTTACTTCGGTTAACTGCCACAGCTGCGGAGCCAGCTTTGATGCAGTGCGTCAGCGGAATTGTCCGTATTGTGGCACAGAGTATCATATGGAGGAAGATTACTGGGTGATAGAGGATATGAAGCTGAGCCGGTAGCTCATAAATATAGGGAAAACAGGAAATGTATATTTACAATGGTTATGAATGGTTATATGATGGATATAACCATTCATAACCATTTTTTACACCGCCAAAAGGAGCCTGCGATGAATAATCCCGGAAGACGTATCGAAGAAATTGACAGGAGGCTGGAACAGCTTCCGAAAGGAACGCTTACCTATAAGATGATCAATGGGAAAAAGCAGCCGTACATACAGTGTACCATAGAGGGAAAATCTGTCAGTTACTATGTCAGGATGTCAGAGAGAGAACAGATCCTGCTGGAATTTGAGGAGCGAAGCCGCCTGCTGGAGGAAAAGAAACACCTTACGGCATACAGGGAGAGCTTAGCTGCTATTTTAAAAGATAACCCATATCTGGCAGAAAATGTGGGAGTTGGATATCAGTATTTTACAGAGATCCAGGAAAATAATTTGTTCTATGTGGACAAGACCCATTTTATAACGGAATGGATCCATAAGAATGCGAAAATATCGCTGATAACAAGACCAAGACGGTTTGGTAAAACATTGCTGCTCAGTACAGTACGGACTTTTCTGGATCCGCATTACGCAGGACATCAGACATATTTTGAGAAGCTTAAAGTGTGGAAAGATCCCTTGTGCAGAACGAAGTTTGGGCATATCCCGGTGATCTCAGTGAGCTTTGGAAGCTGTAAGGGGATCGACTATGAGCACAGCATGTGCGGGATGATGAACAGCCTGAAAGCCATGTACAGCTCACAGGATGATCTTCTTAAGAGTGGAAGATTAGATGAAAGTGACAAAAATGAATTCATGGAAATAAGAGAGGCTCTGTTTCATGGAAAAGAAAAAGCTGTCGAAAACAGTATCCATACGCTGTGCAGGCTGGTATACAGACATTATGGAGTGAAACCTGTCATTTTACTGGATGAATATGACACACCTCTGCTTGAAGCATACGTCGGTGGATACTGGGAAGAAATGATAGCGACCTGCAGAGGATTGTTTCATAACACGTTCAAAGAGAACGAATGGTTCGAAAGAGCCATTATTACCGGTGTGACTAAAATCTCAAGAAACTCGCTTTTTTCAGATCTGAATAATATTGAAACATATACAGTGACGGATGAAGAGTACAGCGACTGCTTCGGGTTTACAGAGA
>CACXDC010000236.1 GCA_902766365.1 uncultured Lachnospiraceae bacterium
GCCCAGTTAAGACATCTAATGAGATGGAAAATTATCCTGCTCCATCTGCAGCCCAACTTTTAACGATGCTCTTACATCGAGAACATTGCTGTTCCTACTTTTATTATACTCAATTAAGTGAAAAAATCAACCCATACCGGGACTTTCTAATTATTTCCAAATGTCCCTTTTCCAATATCCACAAAATAAACTCCCTGTTTTATGGACCTCCTTCTTAATTTTGATTGGATAAAAAAGTCTCACCGGGTTGCGCATGAAAGTCAAAGGCATGGTGAACTCTGTTACCACTAATATATAACTTCTGTTACAGCTGTCAAGAGTCTTTTTTATCGAGGGCAGTCCATTAACAAAATCTTGCCTTTCTAGGCACCCGTATAAAATAGGGGTACAACAGGGGTACAAATCACTTTCAAAGTCCCACAATTCCTTGATTTTCAGGCATTTCAGACAAAAGTACGGATTTCTCCTGACACCACTTTCCGATAATATAATCTCCTCGATACTTCTGTTTAAATACTCACTTTTTGATAGCACTTTCTTAAAAATGAATATAAAAAAGAAGGTATACTGTAACCTTCTAATAAATAACCCCACCAAGCAGATTATACTACTTGATGGGGTCAATTCACATAATATATTCAATTCTACAGTAACATTACTACTTCGATCTCAATGTTATCCCACTGATTTCTCCGAAGATATCTACCATAGCTTTTCCTATACCTTTGTGCTTCATCAAAGCCTATTTGCTTTGTAAATAGATGAACTTCCTCGAAAGACCGTTCGCCTACTTGCTTGCGATAGCAGCCTGCGCCGCAGCGAGTCTTGCTATCGGCACACGGTAAGGTGAACAGGATACATAGGTAAGTCCAACCTTGTGGCAGAACTCGATGGAAGAAGGATCTCCTCCATGCTCGCCGCAGATACCAAGCTTGATATCAGGTCTGGTGCTTCTTCCCTTCTCTGCCGCCATCTGAACCAGCTGTCCTACACCCTTCTGATCCAGCTTTGCAAAAGGATCGGATTCATAGATCTTGTTCTTATAATAATCACCAAGGAACTTGCCGGCATCATCTCTGGAGAAACCAAAGGTCATCTGGGTCAGGTCATTGGTTCCAAAGGAGAAGAACTCTGCCTCCTCTGCGATCTCATTGGCAAGAAGTGCTGCTCTTGGGATCTCGATCATGGTACCGATATGATACTGGATATCGGAATCCTTCTCTTTCTTCACAGCCTCTGCTGTTTCCACGACAATATCCTTGACAAACTTCAGTTCCTTCTTATCTCCTACTAACGGAATCATGATCTCAGGTACGATATCGTAGCCCTTCTCTGCCCTGACCTCGATTGCAGCTTCCATAACTGCTCTTGTCTGCATCTTTGCGATTTCCGGATAGGTTACTGCAAGACGGCAGCCTCTGTGTCCCATCATCGGGTTAAACTCATGCAGGGAATCACAGATCTCCTGTACTTCTTCTGCTGTCATCATCATCTTCACTGCCAGATCGTCAATATCATCCTGCTCTGTGGGAACGAACTCATGAAGCGGGGGATCCAGGAAACGGATGGTAACCGGTCTTCCTTCCATAGCTTCATATAAGCCCTTAAAATCTCCCTTCTGATAAGGGATCAGGTCATTTAATGCCTTTTCTCTTTCCTGCAGGGTTCTTGACAGGATCATCTGTCTGATCTTGGGAATTCTGTCCTCTTCAAAGAACATATGCTCTGTACGGCAGAGTCCGATGCCTTCTGCACCATACTTCACTGCATTGGCTGCATCCGCCGGTGTATCTGCATTGGTTCTTACCTGCAGCTTCCGGAAGGAATCTGCCCATTTCATCATACGGTCAAAATTGCCACTGATGGACGCTTCCTTTGTCTGTATATCACCGTCATAAATCTTACCGGTAGAACCATCAAGAGAAATGTAATCTCCTTCGTGATAGGTATGTCCACCCAGTTCAAATACCTTATCTTCTTCATTGATACTGATATCACCACAGCCGGATACACAACAGGTTCCCATACCTCTTGCTACAACCGCAGCATGGCTCGTCATACCGCCACGGACTGTCAGGATACCTTCTGCTGCATGCATGCCCTCGATATCCTCCGGTGATGTTTCCAGACGGACAAGTACCACTCTTTCTCCCTTTTCATGGGCTGCCTTGGCTTCTGCTGCTGTGAAATATATCTTTCCTGCTGCTGCGCCCGGAGATGCGGGAAGCGCCTGTCCGATCACAGTACCCTTCTTCAGCGCCTCTGCATCAAAGGTCGGGTGCAGAAGCTGATCCAGTGACTTCGCTTCAATACGAAGCACTGCTTCCTCCGGTGATATCTTGCCCTCATCTACCAGATCACAGGCGATCTGAAGTGCTGCCTGTGCGGTTCTCTTTCCGTTTCTTGTCTGCAGGAAGAACAGCTTGCCATCTTCGATCGTAAACTCCATATCCTGCATATCTCTGTAATGATCTTCCAGCTTGTTTGCAATCTCCATGAACTGCTTAAAGCACTCCGGCAGATCCTGCTCCAGTCTTGTGATCGGCTGAGGTGTTCTGATTCCGGCTACAACATCCTCTCCCTGTGCATTGATCAGGTACTCACCGTAAATTCCCTTTTCACCGGTGGAAGGATTTCTGGTAAAGGCAACACCGGTTCCGGAAGTATTACCCATGTTTCCGAATACCATGGCCTGTACATTGACTGCAGTACCCCAGTCTCCCGGAATATCATTCATTCTGCGGTAAACGATTGCTCTTTCATTATCCCATGAACGGAATACTGCCTTTACAGCCTCCATGAGCTGCTCTTTTGGATCCTGTGGGAATGCCTTTCCCATCTTTTCTTCATAGACAGCCTTAAAGCGGACGATCACCTGCTTTAAGTCCTCTGCTGTCAGATCCGTATCAAATTTTGCTCCCTTTGCCTCCTTGATCTCATCCAGGATCCTCTCAAAGAACGACTTGGGGATCTCCATAACAACATCTGAGAACATCTGGATAAAACGGCGGTAGGAATCATAGGCAAATCTGGGATTGCCTGTCTTCTTTGCGAAGCCCTCTACTGCCACATCAGTAAGTCCAAGGTTCAGGATCGTGTCCATCATACCGGGCATTGATGCTCTCGCGCCGGAACGCACAGATACAAGAAGCGGATTCTCCGTATCTCCGAATTTCTTACCCTGTTTTTTCTCAAGTCCGCTCAGTGCTGCAAAGATCTGCTCCCTGATCTCCTCTGAGATCTGTCTGCCACTGGCATAGTAATCTGTACAGGCTTCTGTGGTTACCGTAAAGCCCTGTGGAATCGGCAGGCCGAGATTGGTCATCTCTGCCAGATTGGCACCTTTTCCTCCGAGAAGATTACGCATTCCTGCGTTCCCCTCTTCAAAAGAATACACCCATTTTCCCATAGTAATCTCCCTTATTCACCCATATTTACAGACCGCAGGAAGCTGCCGGATGTATACAGCTTCTCAGCGGCTGCATTGATAGGTAAATTATACCATGGAAAAGGGTGTTCTGCACTCTTTTTTATTAAATTTGCACAAATCTGACACATACTGTCAAAATCCTGCCCTGTACTTGTCTTGTTTCTATTTTGGACGCTTTCTTCTTGGAATAAAGGAATCAAAAATAAACATGTCAAAATTCTTCTCTGCTTCCTCAAGCTCCTTCTGACTCTTGATCGTCCATGCCACAGCCTTGTTATGATACAGCTTTCTGCAAAGTCTCCTTGAAAGATTATCCGCATATTTATGATCATAAGCGATAAAATCCGGCTTTGTCATCCAGTTTAAGAGCAGATTCTGCAGAATAAAGTATAACGGACCTTTAAACTCCCCTGTCTTCAGAAAACCATCGGAAAGCTGTCCCCTCAGCACATCATTCCGGTAACGGCGGTACCACATCAGTGCCAGCGGATTAAAGGATTCGATACAGTACTGTCCCTTATAATTTGCAAGTGCCCTGTTTGTCAGGGTGCAGACCATCAGATCCATCCACTCCAGCTTGATCTCCACGATCAGCGGCACCTTCCCGTCTACCGCCGCCAGTACCTCTTCAAATTTCGGGATCCTCTCTTCACTTTCAAATAATGGAAATTCCTGTAGTTCTTCATAGGTATATTCACATACCTTTCCCGGCTTTCCCGTCGCTCTCTGAAGGGTAAAATCATGGAATACTACCGGAATCCTGTCTTTGGTAAGCTGCACATCCAGTTCGATTCCGTATCCTGCTGCCACAGCCTTTTTAAACGCTGCCATGGAATTCTCCGGCGCATCAGTGTGATTGTCATGCAGTCCTCTGTGTGCATAGTAGACCTTCGGGAATTCCTTCCAGTCCTGCTGTCTTGTGAGTCTTGGCATGATCATCAGGAAATACAGCAGCACCAGCACGGCTGCCACGATCAGTATCACGTATATTGCTGTCATTCTTCTTATGCTGTCCAGTTATCTTTCTGTAATTGGATTTTTCCTTTCTTATCTTAAGACTTTCGTCCCAGACTCCATCTTAATCATCTACGTCAAAATTTTCAAGCAGACTTTTCTTTTTATCCGGTCTGGCATCCCCGTGCCGCACCTGTGTCATGGTGATAAAGGCAAGCACTGAGAATACAAAGGCATAAGGGAACAGTGTCCTGTAGGAAACATTTTCCAGGAGGAATCCGGAAAGGATCGGGGTCAGGATCTGCGCCGCCATGGAAAATGTATAATAGGTTCCGGTAAATTTGCCAATATCGCTGCCCTTACTCATCTCAACGATCATGGGATAGGAATTGACATTGATTGCTGCCCAGCCAATACCGATCACCGCAAAGGCGACGTTGACCAGTCCATGATACTGATTGACAAAGATCGCTGCAAAATAGCAGATGCTCATCAGTACGATTCCTACCAGAATGGTTTTCTTCCGGCCGATCTTCCCTGCCAGATTTCCGATCGGTACATAGCTTAAAATCGCTGCTACCGTAGCTACCATAAGACAGTCAGCAAAGCCGCCGCCTTCCAGGTGCCATACTACCTTCGTATAACGGGAAAATGCTGTTGTTACAGCATTGTAAGCCGTAAACCAGAGGAAAATGGAAGCCAGAAGGAATGCCATGCTGCGCTTTACCTCCGGTGGCATCTGCATTTTCACTGTCTTTCCCCTGCCTTCATCACTGCCATCCTTTTCTGCTTCAAGAAGTTGTTCTTCCTCGATGGTATCCTCAGTCTCTACCTTAAGTCCTGTGCTGTCCTCATAGGCTCTGATCTCGTCCGCAACCTTTGCCTTGATCTTTTTCTCGGAGATTGTGATCGCCAGGATCCCTACGGAAATGGCCATCAATGCTGCTACGCTGACAAACAGCGGCATATAATCTGGTCTGTCGCCCTTTCCTACCAGAAGCTTGATCATGATCAGGGTGTAAACACCACCTACGGCACCCATCAGATTGATGATGGCATTGCCTTTGCTCCGAAGCTTATTAGGTGTCAGGTCAGGCATCAGTGCGACTGCCGGTGAACGGTACAGTCCCATGGAAACCAGCAGGGCAAAAAGAGAAATGATAAACAGTACTACATTGACCTGTCTGTCTGCAACCGGCAGCAGCATTAAAAAGATCACTGCCAGCACGGTTCCTGTCACGATAAACGGCATACGCTTGCCAAACCTTGTATCTGTCTTGTCTGACAGTGCCCCGAAAAGAGGCAGAAGGAAAATGGCAAGTACATTGTCAGCCGCCATGATGGCTCCGGTCAGCGTTTCTCCTATACCAAATGTGTTCTGCAGGATCAGCGGGATAATGCTGTCATACATCTGCCAGAAAGCACAGATGGAAAGAAATGCAAGACCAATAAATACGGTTCTTTTGTAATTTAATTTCATATTCAGGCTCCCCCGTATTTGTTTTTTGCTTTTATCAATATACTACCACGTAATGGAAAGAATAACTATCGTTTCCTGTGATTTTACTTAATCTTGACAATATAGGATATATCCTATACAATATATTTGTTTCCAATATTCACCCCTCTTTCATCAATATAATGAGGATATTATTTATGCCCGTTCTATCAAAATTTCATGGTATTATCATTAAGATGTATTTTCGTCAAAAAGAACACAATCCGCCTCACATTCATGCGATATATGGAGACTGTATCGGTCTTTTTTCCCTGGATGATGCTGAAATGTATGAAGGCGACATCCCTGTCAAAGAGCAGAAAATGATTAAAAACTTTATTCAACACTACAGAAATCAGTTATTTGTGATGTGGAATACCCAGAAATTCTGTGTACTTCCACCACTGGAATAAACAATGGAGGTTTCTTATGTCCCACAGAATTCAAAATGTAAAAATGATGGATTCCATGAATATTCAGGCTGTTTTTCTTACTGGTGAAATTATCCAGTATAACCTGCAGAATCTTTTTCAGTCTTTTCCACAATTTCAGAAATTGCTCTCTGATCCTGTTCTCTCTTCCAAACTGAAGGTTGATCAGGGTGGCTACGGCATATCATGGTCGGATGATCTGGATCTCGATGCAGAAACTATCTGGGAAGATGGAACTCTGATCAGAATAGAATCGGTTAATCCTGCTAAAGCCCTTGCCGGCAGCCTCGCCCGGGCAAGAGAATATGCTGCCATGACGCAGAAGCAACTATCTCAAAAAACAGGTATTTACCAAAGTGATATCAGTAAAATTGAAAGTGGAAACGCTAACCCGTCACTTTCTACCCTGCAACGTCTTGCAGAGGGAATGAACATGAATCTTGAAATCACATTTATTCCTAAATAAAAAAAAGGAAAGTCTCACCTTTGTGTGACTTTCCCTCTTTGCCTAGTTCATAGTCATTCCTTCCAGTATTTTTCTACATAATCCCTTGCTGTTTCCTCAGACAGTTCAAACTTCTTTATAATAGAAGAAACTGTCAACTCTTTTTTCCTCTTATGTTACTATCACACCTGATACAGAAAAGTATCCTCTGTTATATATGGAACAGAAAAAGTAAAGCCTGAAATTCCCTCCAGTGCTTATTTTCCTTGAAAATCCGGCATTTTTATGTATAATAAATAAGGTGACTTTATCAACAGTTATGAAAGAAAATGAGGTTTTGACATGATACAGGCAATCAATGTAACCTACCGGGTTGGAAAAAAAGCATTATTTGAAGATGTAAACATCAAATTTACCGAAGGCAACTGCTACGGACTGATCGGTGCCAACGGTGCCGGCAAATCTACCTTTTTAAAGATTCTCTCCGGACAGCTTGAAACTACAAACGGTGATATCGTGATCACACCGGGACAGCGTCTCTCCGTCCTTGAGCAGGATCACTTTAAATATGACGAATATCCTGTTATGGATGTTGTTATCATGGGAAATGAACGCCTTTATGAGATCATGAAGGAAAAGGATGCGATCTATGCCAAAGAAGATTTCTCTGACGAAGACGGTATCCGTGCCAGTGAACTGGAAGCAGAGTTTGCTGAAATGGATGGCTGGGAAGCAGAATCCAATGCTGCTACCCTGTTAAACGGCCTTGGCATCGATCCCCAGTATCACTATTCCCTGATGAAGGATCTGAACGGTAACGAAAAGGTAAAGGTTCTCCTTGCAAGAGCCCTCTTCGGAAATCCGGATATCCTTCTTCTCGACGAGCCTACAAACCACCTGGATCTGGACGCGATCGCATGGCTGGAAGAATTCCTGATCAATTTTGAAAATACAGTCATTGTTGTATCCCATGACCGTTACTTCTTAAATAAGGTATGTACACACACAGCCGATATCGACTATGGCAAGATCCAGCTCTATGCCGGAAACTACGATTTCTGGTATGAATCCAGCCAGCTGCTGATCAAGCAGATGAAAGAAGCCAACAAGAAAAAGGAAGAAAAGATCAAGGAGCTGCAGGAATTTATTTCCCGTTTCTCTGCAAATGCAAGTAAATCCAAGCAGGCTACCAGCCGTAAACGTGCTCTGGAAAAAATTGAGCTGGATGAGATCAGACCTTCCAGCAGAAAATATCCCTATATCGATTTCCGTCCGGAACGTGAGATTGGAAATGAAGTGCTTTCCGTTGACAACCTGACCAAAACCATCAACGGGGAAAAGGTTCTGGATCACATTTCCTTTATCCTCGGCCATGATGACAAGGTTGCATTTGTTGGTGGCAATGAACAGGCAAAGACCGTTCTTTTCAAGATCCTGATGGGCGAAATGGAACCGGATGAAGGAACCTACAAATGGGGTGTTACCACTTCCCAGGCTTACTTCCCGAAGGATAATACGGAAGAATTCGACAATGACTATACCATCGTAGACTGGCTTACCAGCTACTCTCCCATCAAGGATGTGACCTATGTCCGCGGGTTCCTCGGACGTATGCTCTTTGCCGGTGAAGACGGTGTGAAGAAGGTAAAGGTTCTCTCCGGTGGTGAAAAGGTAAGGTGTCTCCTTTCCAAGATGATGATCAGCGGTGCAAACTGCCTGATCCTGGATGAGCCCACAAACCACCTTGACATGGAATCCATCACTGCCCTGAACAACGGACTGATCAAATTCCCCGGTGTGGCTCTTTTCTCCTGCCATGACCATCAGTTTGTCGAGACAACTGCAAACCGTATCATGGAGATCCTTCCAAACGGAACCCTGATCGACAAGATCACCACCTACGACGAATATCTGACAAGCGATGAAATGGCCAGAAAGAGAACAGTTTACACCAAACAGGACGAAGACGAAGAGGATAACTAAAAGCTTTTATGAATATTGTAGATTTACATGTACATTCCACCAAATCCGATGGCAGCTATACCCCTTCCGAGCTGGTTGATTATGCCGTAGAAAAGGGGCTTTCCGCCTTTGCGCTGACAGATCATGATACCACAGCCGGTATCGATGAGGCGATTCTGGCTGCACAGGGCAAACCCATTGAAGTAATTCCCGGCATCGAATTTTCTTCTGAATATGAAGGACGGGATATCCATATCGTAGGTCTGTATCTTGACTATAAGAGCGATTTTTTTCAGAGAAGGCTTGTGAATTTCGTCAATGGCAGGATCATGCGGAATCAGGAAATGTGCAGGCGGCTTCAGGAACACGGTGTCAGTATCACCTATGAAGAACTGGTTTCTGAATTTCCCGGCAGTGTCATTACCAGAGCCCATTATGCCAGATATCTGCTCTCCCACGGCTATGTCAAAAGCCTGAAAGAAGCCTTTGACCGCTATGTTGGTGATAATGCCCCCTGCTTTGTTCCAAGGAAAAAGATCACGCCCATGCGGGCTGTGGAGATCATCCTGAAAGCAGGTGGTATTCCCATTCTGGCACATCCTATTCTTTATCATATGAGCAGTGCCCGTCTTGATAAGCTCGTTGCTTCCCTGAAGGAAGTCGGCCTTATCGGAATTGAGGCCATTTACAGCACCTATGCTCCCAGTGAGGAAAGGGAGATACGCCGGCTGGCTGAAAAGTATGATCTCTGTATCAGCGGTGGCTCTGATTTTCACGGCAGTGCCAAACCCGGCCTTGATCTGGCTACCGGTTATGGCAGGCTGTTCATTCCCGAGGAAGTTCTTGTGAACCTGAAAAAGAAACACGCAGAAATGAAAGCCCATCCGGAGGCTTTCCACAGAAATAAAATACTCTTTACCGATCTGGACGGTACCTTTTTAAATAAGGAAAAACAGATCGGCGATTATACGAGAGAGGTCATGGATACCTTTACCAGAACCGGCAATAAACTGGTGCTCTGCTCCGGCCGTGATATCAACAGCGTCCGCAGTGTAAAGGAATATCTGCATCTTGATTATCCGGAAATGTATCTGATCGGCTACAATGGCGGTCAGATCGTAGAATGTGATACCGGCAGAACGCTTTACCGGATCGCCCTTTCCTATGAACAGGTATGCCATATCCGGGAAGCTGCCATGCAGCACGGACTGCATTTCCATACCTACAGCGATACCAATATCCTCTCTCCCTGTGATGATGAGGAGCTGCACTTTTATCAGCGCACGATCAAGACACCTGTCATCTTCAGTCAGGATCTGCATGAGATCAGGGACTGTGGTGCCTGCAAATGTCTTGTGATCGCCATTGACAGGCATGAAGAACTGGAGGCCTTTGTCAGGGATCTTTCCCCATGGGCAGAAAAGGAACAGATCACCCTGGTATTTTCCAACAATAATTATCTGGAGGTTTTCCCTTCTGCTTCCGGCAAGGGTGCTGCTGTCCTGAAGCTCTGTGAGCTTTTAAATATCAGTCCGCTGCTGTCTATTGCAGCAGGCGATGCCGGAAATGATATTTCCATGATCGAGGCAGCCGGGATCGGTATCGCCATGTGCAACGGTTCTGATGATGTCAAAGCTGCTGCTACCATGGTCACCGCCTTTGACAATAACCATGACGGCCTTGCCCGGGAACTGCTTGATTTGGTTTAATTATTATATTTTTCCGGTTAATTTGTAAGATTTGAAAAATTTTAAATTTTTTTGTAATTTCCTCTTGCATTATTCTTCTAAGTATAGTAATATAAGCAAGTACGGTACCTGAGTACATGTGGCTCGTTGGTCAAGCGGTTAAGACGCTGCCCTCTCACGGCAGAATCAGCGGTTCGATTCCGCTACGAGCTGCTAA
>CACXDC010000237.1 GCA_902766365.1 uncultured Lachnospiraceae bacterium
AGCAGAGATGAAAGAAGCATATCCTGTGTTGTTAACCAAAACGAAGGACACGAAAAATACAATTTTAGTTGAGGTTCCGGATCTGAATATTCAGACAGAAGGCTATGGAATTGCAGATGCTATAGAAATGGCCAGAGATGCAATCGGCCTGGAAATCATTACAAGAGAAGATGAGGGAATTGACATTAAAGAACCCTCGGCTATCGAGAAGATTAATAAAGGCGAAGGAATCTTTTCTGGTGAAGGGGAAACCTGTGTAACTTATGTAGATGTGGATCTTGCTGAGTACAGAAAGAAGGTTGATATGAGAACAGTCCGGAGAAATGTAACACTTCCGAACTGGTTAAATCGAGCAGCAGATAAGGAAGGACTTAATGTATCCAAAGTATTACAGGATGCACTTATGACAGTTTTACAGACGACACAAAACAGATAAATGCCATAAAATTTAATACAAGGGAAGCCATTGATACTGGTTTCCCTTGCATTGTTTTATGACATCAGAACTGATCCTGTATCATTGGAAAATATCAGGATTTACATTTATCAAATTCCGGGTTGAAGGCGTAGAAGTTTTTGGAGTCCAGTTTATCCTGAACAATACGGAGAGCTTCGCCAAAACGCTGGAAATGGACGATTTCCCTTGCCCGGAGGAATTTGATGGGTGCATAGACGTCCGGATCATCCCTGACAAGGCGGAGAATATTGTCATAGGTGGAGCGGGCTTTCTGCTCGGCTGCCATATCTTCAAAAAGGTCTGTGATGGCATCACCCTTTGACTGGAATTCACAGCTGTTAAAGGGAATGCCGCCTGCTGCCATGGGCCAGATACCGACGGTATGATCCACATAATAATTGGCAAAGCCGGATTTCTCAATTTCTTCCATGGAAAGGTCCCTGGTAAGCTGATGGACGATGGTAGAGACCATTTCAAGATGCGCAAGTTCTTCGGTACCGATATCCGTCAGTACTCCTGCAACTTCATTATAAGGCATGGAATAGCGCTGAGAAAGATAACGCATGGAAGCACCAAGCTCACCGTCGGGTCCGCCATACTGACTGAGGATCGCCTGGGCAAGCATGGCGTTTGGATTTTTGATGTTTACCGGAAACTGTAATCGCTTTTCATAATTCCACATAGTCAGCAGCCTCCTTCCCAGGGCCATGGGGTAGTCGCCCATTCCCATTCACCTTTTTTGCAGAACTGTGCATCGGAGATGCGCAGTGGTGTATATTTCATGGCATATTCCTGCATGGCCTGATTTTTCATCCTGACATAATGGTTCAGGTATTCCATGGCCTCCCGGTCAGTCGGGTGAGTATCTAGATATTCTGTCATTTCCACGACAACGAAATCGATCACACCAATGTCGTGATAAAGCTGTTGCTGGTCAGTCATTTTCCCACGGTTATTCATGAATTCACACATCTCCTTCCTGTAAATGGCTTTGTCAGTTCAGGAAATATGGTGCCGTTACAATATCCTTCTTCCAGATCTTCATAAATGCTTGTAAGATGCTGCCAGGGAACATATGCCATAGCAACAGGAAAACGTTCGAAATATTCGTTAAAGCTGTAATCCTGCATAAGATCCTCTCATATTTTTCTATATATTTAATATATTGTATGAAAGGGCTATTTTGATGTTCCATACTGTTCCCGGATCAGACGGATCAGATATGACATGGCAGGAGTCAGATATTTGTTCTTTCGATAAATGATCTGCCTGTAGACGGTGACGCTGTATTGGGGGAGAGGAAAAATCGCAAGCTGCCTGGAGGACAGTTCTTTTTCAATCACATATCTGGGAAGGTAGGAAATACAGTTTTCCTTCAGGAGCAGGGAACGGATAAAATCCGTATTTCCTGTTTCAAGACTTGCTTTCAGGGAGATACTTTCCCGGGAAAGCAGCTGAAGAAGAGCCTGGCTGTATCCGAAATCCTGTTCTGTAAGGATGATCTTTTCAGAAAGCAGATCTGTTATCGTCAGATTGCGGTTCTGAAAAAGCGGATGTGACGGAGCGGCAGTAAAGTAGGCCTGATCACTGCTAAGGACAGTACCTTTCCAGTCAGGATCACCAACATTCTGATCGATGATAAATGAGAAATCCAGTTCATTCCGCATCATGAGTTCAGACAGATGATCTCGTACACCGGTTTTCAGGATAAGAGAGACATTACTGTAATGGGATTCGAAGGTATGTATCAGATCAGAAAAATCACAGGAAAGAAGAGATTCTGAGATACCGATATGGATCGTTTCGCTGCCTGCCGAGATATCCTGCAGATCTGCGGTAAGAGTTTCTATATTCCGGATAAGGATCTGTGCATGCTCCAACAGAAGAGAGCCTTTGTCAGTCAGGTATACTCTTTTTCCAATCCGGTCAAAGAGACGGACAGAAAGCTCTTTTTCCAGGTGCTGTATCTGCAGGGTGACAGATGCCTGCGTATATCCAAGCTTTTCAGCCGCTTTTGAAAAATTCATATATTCAGCAGCAGTGACAAATGTTTTCAGCTCACGTATTTCCAGAAGATCCTCCTATATAGTGAAAATTTATATATAATATAAAAACATTTAAATTTTCTTATATTATAATTTATACTATACTGTTCTCCAATACAAGTACACATTTTATTTTGAGGAGGAAAAGCATATGGAATATGGAAAACTGGCAGAAAGTATCGTAGCATCTCCAATCAGGTCCATGATGGTGAAAGCAGCCCATATGGAGGATGTGATCTCTTTTGGCGTGGGAGAGCCGGACTTTATTACAGATGAATGTATTTTAAAGGAGATGGCAGAGCATTTATCTTCCTGTACCAAATATGCACCGGGAGCCGGAATCGATCCCCTGCGTGAAAGATATATCAGATATCTGAACGAAACGATTGGCAGTGATTACAGTATGCAGGAGACCATGGTGACAAGCGGCGGTATGGCGGCACTGTATCTTG
>CACXDC010000238.1 GCA_902766365.1 uncultured Lachnospiraceae bacterium
AATACCTAATATTATAGATGAAACTGTTCCTATTGGTAAGGACGATACATGTAATGTTGAAATTGAGAAGTTTGGTGAGCCTGTAGTTCCTGATTTTGAAATTCCTTATCATACAGAAATCATGGAAAGATTTAATGGTATCGATCTTGACAGTGCAAGAAAGGTAGCTGGAAACGGATTTTATTATCTGATGGGTGATATCGCAAGGTTGCATTCTGCAGTTATTTCCTATGCAAGAGATTTCATGATCAACAGAGGATTTACTTACTGCGTACCTCCTTTCATGATCAGAAGCAATGTAGTAACCGGTGTTATGAGCTTTGCAGAAATGGATGCCATGATGTACAAGATCGAAGGTGAAGATCTTTATCTGATCGGAACCAGTGAACATTCCATGATTGGTAAATTTATCGACACTATTGTTCCGGAAGCAGAGCTTCCCAAGACTCTTACCAGTTATTCACCCTGCTTCAGAAAAGAAAAGGGAGCACATGGTATTGAGGAAAGAGGCGTTTACAGAATCCATCAGTTTGAAAAGCAGGAAATGATCGTTGTCTGCAAGCCGGAGGATTCTGCAATGTGGTTTGATAAGCTGTGGCAGAATACAGTAGACTTGTTCCGTTCCATGGATATTCCGGTAAGAACGATCGAGTGCTGTTCCGGTGATCTGGCAGATCTGAAGGTGAAGTCCTATGATGTAGAAGCATGGTCACCCAGACAGAAGAAGTACTTCGAAGTAGGAAGCTGCTCTAACCTTGGTGATGCACAGGCAAGAAGACTGAAGATCAGAGTTAATGGTGAAAACGGAAAGTACTTTGCACATACATTAAACAATACAGTTGTTGCTCCTCCGAGAATGCTGATCGCATTTCTGGAGAATAATCTTCAGGCAGATGGAAGCGTGAAGATTCCTGAAGTTCTTCAGCCTTATATGGGTGGTATGAAGGAAATCAGATAAAATAAACCTGATTAAAGAAAGAGAAAATGGGAGGTGAAATTCTTGCATAAATATCTGAGAGCGATTGGTTTCAGCAAAATAAAAGACAGAAAAGAACTGCAGAAGATCCTGACAGATATTGTGGTAAACGGAACAGACAGAGCATATACTTCCAACGGAGAAAAAACGCTTCTTGCTGTTTTTGGCAGGGATTTTGCCGAGAGGATGGGAATAGCGGTCTGTGGTGAATTTGATGAAGACGACAGATTTACCTTTGACTACTATTTCCCCTATTTTAAAGGAAACATGATCAGTTCAGAGGAAGATGTGTCCATCGAAAGGCATGCGGCACAGGAAAGTTATGCCGGTGTTTGTGATGATGTAAAGATCGGTGTTTCTCTGATCTTTTACCTTCAGAATATGATCACTTATGTCAAAGCACAGAATGCCGGAATGCTCCCGATCAGGGGAACCACGCTGACGCTTTCAGCGCTTTCCACACAGGGGACGATCATGATGCCTTTGATGAAAACAGAAAAGGATCTGATCAAAAACCGAAATACTTCGATCAACAGAAGCCAGCTCATCAATGCAGCCAGAAAAGGTGATGAGGAAGCAATAGAAAGTTTGACCCTGGAGGATATGGATACTTATACAACCATTTCCAGAAGAATCCAGAAGGAAGATGTGTTCAGCCTGGTTGATACCTATTTCATGCCTTATGGTGTGGAGTGTGACCAGTATTCTATCCTGGCAGAGATCGTTGACTGCAATCTGGTCAAAAACAAGATGACCGGGGAAGAGATCTATCAGATGACTCTGAACTGCAATGATCTGATCTTTGAGATGTGCATCAATAAGGAAGATCTTTATGGTGAGCCGGCAGTAGGTCGCCGGTTCAAGGGTATGATCTGGATGCAGGGCTATATTAATTTTCCGAATGAGAATGTGTAGCGACAAAATTGCAGTTGCGGGCAGTTCATAAATATGCTAAACTAAACAGGTATGAAAAAGTTCCCATAGTTAAATGGATATAACAAGCGCCTCCTAAGCACTAGTTGTGGGTTCGATTCCCGCTGGGAACGTTGGATAGAGCAGTAATGATGGATGAATCATTGCTGCTTTTTTCTATTGGAATATTTTTAATAACCGACTAATTGTGTCACCAGCGGTGGCACAATTAAAATTTACAACAATTTGTTACAAGTTTTAAAGAGAATTGATTTCTGTTTCTAATTGGCGAACCGATTCTATAATAGTATCGAAGCTTGGAATATCGCCATATAACATATCTTTCATGGCTTCATAATCACTGATGAGGGCAGGAAAGCGGTATTCCGGTGGAATCAGCTTTAATGTGCCGGGAATTGCTTCCAGATACTTAGCCCATGCTCTTGGATAAAATTTCATTTTGAAATCAACGACTGTTTTCAGAAGGTCTATGTGAGAGAAGGCAACATCTTTTACTGGGGTCTGAGCCATTCTATAGAGATCATAGTAATGTCTGGAATATCGTTGTGGCATATCCAGATGTTCCGGTCGGTTGGCTTCATGATGAAGAATTGTTGCTTTTTCCCAAAAGGTACGCTCTGGTGAAACGGTAAGAATTTCAGTATTTTTCTGCTCAAAGATTTTGGGGTAGTATACAGCTGTATATGGTTCAATGCTTGCAAGCTTGGCAGGTGTCCAGGCTGCTAATGCTCCGATTTCTAGGCGAATTACCTGTAGGGTAGAAGGATTTGTGAACAGATTTGGATAAGCGAAAATAACAGTCTGTTTGTCATTCTCATCTATGTAAATATTAGCATCACATCCCAGCTCTAATGACAGTTCCTTTTTTATGGTAGGATAGAACTGTTTTGCAAGAAAAATTTCAGCCCGATTATTAGCTTCTTTATTAAATGCATCCTG
>CACXDC010000239.1 GCA_902766365.1 uncultured Lachnospiraceae bacterium
CCTTCTGCAAGACCAAGAGCCTGTGCAGCGATACCGATACGTCCACCATCCAGAGTGTGCATAGCGATACCAAATCCCTTACCTTCCTGACCAAGCAGGTTTTCCTTGGGGATACGGCAGTCTGTGAAGATCAGTTCGTATGTGGATGAACCACGGATACCCATCTTGTTTTCCTTGGTACCGAAGGTAAATCCGGGAGTTCCTTTTTCTACGATGAAAGCAGAGATCATCTTCTTGCTTCTGCCCTTAGCATCTGTTACAACGCTTGTTACAGCGAAAATTACATATACATCAGCTTCCTTACCGTTGGTAATGAAGATCTTGGATCCGTTCAGAACCCACTCGTCACCATCAAGAACAGCGTTTGTCTGCTGACCCTGTGCATCAGTACCAGCTCCGGGCTCTGTCAGACCGAAAGCACCAAGCTTCTCACCCTTTGCAAGGGGAACCAGGTATTTCTGCTTCTGCTCTTCTGTACCATATGTCTGGATAGGATCACAGCAAAGAGAGGTATGTGCAGAAACGATAACGCCTGTAGTACCACAAACCTTGGACAGCTCCTCAACGCACATAGCGTAGGTTAAAGGATCGCATCCCTGTCCGCCGTATTCCTTCGGAACCGGAATTCCAAGGAAGCCAGCCTTAGCCATCTTCTCAACTGTTCCTCTGGGGAACACTTCTGTCTCATCTACTTCCTGAGCCAGAGGCTTAACTTCTTTTTCTGCAAACTCTTTGAAAAGAGTTCTCGCCATTTCATGTTGTTTGCTTAACGTAAAATCCATGATTTTTATATCCTCCATTAAATATATGTTATTGAGGGAATCCTCAATTCGATCTACTGTGCATCAACAGGGGTCTTTGTTCTGTCTGCATTGTAAATGTAGAAGCCCTTGCCGCTCTTAACACCAAGGTTACCGCCACGAACCATCTTACGGAGAAGAGGGCATGCACGATATTTGCTGTCACCTGTTTCATTGTAAAGAACATCCATGATAGCAAGGCAGATATCAAGACCGATGAAGTCGCCAAGCTCAAGGGGTCCCATAGGATGGTTTGCACCAAGCTTCATAGCTGCATCGATACCGGCTACATCTGAAACACCTTCCATCTTGATGAAAGCTGCTTCGTTGATCATGGGAACAAGGATACGGTTTACCACGAAACCTGCTGCCTCGTTAACCTGTACAGGAGTCTTTCCGATCTCTTCGGAAATCTTCTTGATGGTATCAACTGTCTCTGCAGGAGTATTTACACCAGCGATAACTTCAACTAACTTCATACGGTCAGCAGGGTTGAAGAAATGCATACCGATCATAGGACGGTTCAGTCCGTTTCCGATCTCTGTGATGGAAAGGCTGGATGTGTTGGAAGCGAATACACACTCAGGCTTAGCGATCTTGTCAAGCTCTGCAAATGTTGTCTTCTTTACTTCCATGTTCTCGAATGCTGCTTCTACGATCAGATCACAGTCTTTGCAGAGGTCTTCCTTCAGACCGGGTGTGATCTTTGCAAGGATAGCATCTACAGCTTCCTGTGTTAATTTTCCTTTTTCTACTAACTTAGCATAACCTTTGGCGATCTTTGCTTTTCCGCCATCAGCCCACTCCTGCTTGATATCGCAGAGCGCTACTTCATATCCGTCAACCTGGGCAAATGCTTTTGCAATACCCTGTCCCATAGTACCGGCACCGATAATACCTACTTTCCTTTCTTTTCCTCCTAAGATTTTCATTTCTTTTATTCCTAACAGCCGCCTTCCTGCCGCAGGCACTCCGCCGGCTGTCATTTACAGATCTCTGATATCAGAAATCAGCAGTTCTTGAAAGGCTCTTTTACCTTTTCCTTGTTCTTGTCAAGGAAGAATGCCATTCCATACTTCTGATCTTCTGTTTCGAAGCAGTCACCAAAGAGCTTCTCTTCGATCACGATTGCCTGATCCATGTCTGCATCAAGGCCTTCGTTGATTGCTTTCTTGCAGTTACGGACAGCGATCGGTGCATTCTTTGCAATACCTGCTGCCATCTTCTCTGCTGCAGGAAGTAACTCTTCCTGTGTATAAACAGCGTTTACAAGACCGATTCTGTAAGCTTCATCAGCCTTGATGTTTCTTGCTGTGTAGATCATCTGCTTAGCCATGCCAGCGCCTACAAGACGGGCAAGTCTCTGTGTTCCGCCAAATCCGGGTGTGATGCCAAGACCAACCTCCGGCTGTCCAAATACGGCATTGTCAGAACAGATTCTGATATCACAGCTCATGGAGATCTCGCATCCGCCGCCAAGTGCGAATCCGTTTACTGCAGCGATAACAGGGATCGGGAATGTCTCGATCTTGCGGAATACATCATTTCCCTTCTTACCGAAGGCTTCGCCCTCTGCCTTGGTCAGTGTGCTCATCTCAGCAATATCTGCTCCTGCAACGAAAGACTTCTGTCCTGCACCTGTCAGGATCAGTGCTCTTACTTCATCAAGGTTTACAGCATCCAGAGTAGCGTTCAGTTCGTCCAGTACTGTAGAATTCAGTGCGTTCAGTGCCTTCTCACGGCTGATGGTGATAATGGCATAAGCACCCTTCTGCTCATATGTTACAAATTCCATGGTATTAACTCCTTTTTATTTTGTTCACAGAAGTAAGCAGACCTAAGAAGTTAAGCCTGCTTACTTATTTTCCATAAATATGCTTAGTCTTCAATCTTAACGATTGTAGAGCATCCCATACCACCGCCGATGCAAAGAGTTGCAAGACCTGTCTTAGCTCCTCTTGCCTGCATCTCATGAAGCAGTGTAACAAGGATA
>CACXDC010000240.1 GCA_902766365.1 uncultured Lachnospiraceae bacterium
GTCTCGTCTCCTGCTGAGATAGCTGCAACCTTTGTGATATGCTCTTTACCCTTAACCGGGCTGCTCATTTTCTTTAATGCCTCAACAGCAACGTCTGTAGCCTTCTTCATACCCTTTCTTAAAACGATGGGGTTAGCTCCTGCTGCTAAGTTCTTCATTCCTTCATTGATCATAGCCTGTGCAAGTACTGTAGCTGTAGTTGTTCCGTCACCGGCAACATCATTTGTCTTGGTAGCTACTTCCCTAACAAGCTGTGCACCCATATCCTCGAATGCATCCTCAAGCTCGATCTCTTTAGCTATTGTAACACCGTCGTTGGTGATAAGGGACTTGCCGTATGACTTCTGTAATACTACGTTTCTTCCTTTGGGTCCAAGTGTTACCTTAACTGTATTTGATAATTTGTTAACGCCTGCTTCAAGAGCTGTTCTGGCGTCTGCTCCGTATTTGATATCTTTAGCCATTATATTTTCCTCCTAAGCTCTATATTACTTATTCTTTACTATTGCAAGGATGTCATCCTGCTTAACAATGATGTATTCCTCGCCATCCATCTTGAATTCTGTGCCGGCATATTTTGAGTATATAACGCGATCACCCTTCTTAACTTCCATCTTAACTTCCTTACCGTCAACAACTCCGCCAGGACCTACAGCGATAACCTCAGCCTGCTGGGGCTTCTCCTTGCTCTGACCTGGTAAAACGATACCGGATTTGGTAGTCTCTTCTGCTACTAACTGCTTTAAAACAACTCTGTCTCCTAAAGGTACTAATTTCATATGAACTGCCTCCTTAAATTATGTTAACTTAATTGCTTTCCTCTTTCTGTTAGCACTCATTTAATTCGAGTGCTAATCACTAAAGCCTATATTAATTTTATATGCGTCTGTTTGCAAGCAGTATTACCGTTCTATTTTAATATATTTTCTCTTATTATCTCTTTTTTTCTCGTTTTTTCTTCCATTCTCTTATTTTCGTATTGCAGAAATGATTTAATAAATAGTTTATAATTTCCTCTGTCTGAATGCTGCATCCCCCACGCTTAAGCTGCAAAGTGTATCATACTGCCCATACATTTTCTGCACTTCATTCTCCAGAATATAATAATGTCTGACATAAGGAATGAGCAGGATCAGCAGGGCTCCTGACAGCAGGATCGGGAAAAGCTCCCCTGAAACAGCGGAAAGCAGAATTGCCAGCATTTCCAGCAGGGCAAAGGTAACTGTCACGATCAGATGCACCAGCCTTTCATGCTGAAAAAAGGAAATCTGTGCCAGATGCTCCTTCTTTATCCGGCTGATCTCCTCTTCTGTGATATCCTGCTTCTTCGACAGTCTCAGGAGTTCTTCTTCCATAAACTTGCGATACTGTAAAATTCTCTGTTCCATTTTGAAATTCCTTTCCTCCGGTCAGCAATCCCACTGGCATTTCTTCATATCCACATGATCCCTGTCCTTAAAGGTAACCCCTTCATCCAAAAGCCGTTCCCTCTGCGCTGCAAAATGAGGTGCAAGTCTGCCTGCATGGTTCACCACCCGGTGGCAGGGATATTCTCCATAATAATCCGAAAGGCTCAGTACCCTGCCCACCAGTCTGGCATTCCTGTCTCTTCCGATCAGCCGTGCGATCTGTCCGTAAGAAGCTACCTTTCCTTCCGGGATCTCCTCTACAGCAGAAAGGATCTCATAGATCAGATCTTCATTTAAAGTTGTCATTGCTTCCTCCTGTCTGCTTCTGCTTTCCTGTAACATTCTGGTACACTTTTGACCATGTGCTTTCCTGTATACATGGCAATAGAAAAACGGTATGACCCTGCCATACCGTATCCCATATCCTTTCTGAAATGCTTCCTGCTATCTGCTTTATTTATCCTGCTTCAGTCCCTTTCTGAGACGCTCCTGATACCCTTCCGCATTCTTCACTTCAAATTTGTTATTAAACATCTCATACTCTGCATCGGAGAGCCTGTCTTCCAGCTTTTCTTCAATGTTTGTCTTGATCACATATCCAACCGCTACTGAGGGTGCCAGAATCCTGTCCTCATAATTATCGCAGGCTCTCTGCACTGCTTCCATATATGAGCTGGCCTCTTCTTCTGTTGCCATCGGGATCAGGACTCCGAAAGCATCTCCATCTATCCTTCCGATTATGTAATCCGGACCAGCCTGATTCTTCAGAATCGCTGCCACAGTCTGGATCAGCCTGTCGCTTTCCTCGTCTCCAAAATGGTCATTGACAAACTTCCAGTCATTAATATTTACATTCAGCACTGCGATCGGTACTGCCTCGGAACGATCAATGACTTCCATTCTGGTGAGGAAATAATTTCTGTGATAAACACCTGTCAGTGGATCATCTGTTTCATTCTGGCTGATCTGACGGCGTCTTTCCTTCAGCATTCGCTCAAGCTCCTCAAGGTATATACTGGTCTCCCTGCGTTTGTAAGCCTCTTCACCAAGCTCCTCAAGAAGGGCAACGGTACTGTCTACCATATCTGCGATCTGCCCGCTGTTCTCCGCAGATACGATTTCCTTAATATAAAGATGTCCGATCGTACGGTTCTGTACCCGGATCTTCCGTCCGGGATCATTGACAACATCCGGATAAAATCCGAGGAAGCTGTCCCCGATCACGATCTCCTTTTCTCCGTGTCTTGCTGTCAGAAGAATATTGATCTCCAGCACATCTGCAAGATTCTGCAGATACTCCCTGACGGTATCCATATCATATAAATGGGAAAATGAATAATTCTTGATATTCTCCCTGATCCTTCTGTCATAAGGTATTGAATGATATCCCATAAGCTGTTCTCTCCCGTGAATCTGATTCCTTTCGTCAAGTATACCGTTTTTGAGATATTTTATCAAGCAATTCTCCAATGAA
>CACXDC010000241.1 GCA_902766365.1 uncultured Lachnospiraceae bacterium
TGCTACCCCAAGTGAAAAGCAGATCACCAGGATCAGATTCAGGATCACGTTCACAACACCGGAAAGAAGCAGATAATACATGGGCCTTCTCGTATCTCCAAAACTCCTCAGAGCCGCTGATCCAAAATTGTAGACTGTCATGAAAGGAATACTCAGAAAATAAATCCTGATATAAAGAAGCGCCTCATCCATAACGCTCTCCGGTGTCCCGGAGGCTTCCAGCACCACTCTTGCTGTCACCATGCCAATCCCCATCAGCAGAACGCCAAGGATCATGCCAAAGGTAAGGACCGTATACAACATATCACTGATCCGGTCCCTTCTTTTCTGCCCGATCAGATTCGCCAGCGCTGCATTGGGTCCTACTGACAGTCCCACGATCAGATTAACAAAAATACCAACTAACGCCACACAGCTTCCTACTGCTGCCAGCGCCCTGTCTCCGGCAAATCTGCCTACCACAGCCACATCCGCAGAATTAAAAAGCTGCTGTAAAATGCTGCTGCAGGCAAGCGGAAGAGAAAACAGAATCAGTTTTCCCGCAAGCTTCCCTGAGAGCATATCCATCTCTTTTGTGTTTCCCATATCAGACCTCTTTATTAAAATGACATCTTCTGTTTTTCTTCCAGTAATATTACGCCTTCCGCAGGGCTGTGGTCAATAGCTGACATGGGAAACAATAGACCTGTAAATTATTTTTTCTTTTTATAAACATATATGCCTGCAAACGCAGCAAGCAGGATACTGCCAGTAAGGAGCCATATCGGAGCTGTTTTCCAGTCTGCGGAAGCCTTTTCAGCCGGCTGTGCGGAAGCTTTTTCCTCTGACTGCCTGGAGGCTTTCTCTTCCGTCTCCAGACCTGCACTTTCTTCCTGTTCTGTACCGTCCATCGGCTTTCTGTCGATCACGATCGTATAATCAGAAGCATGTGTGAATGTCAGATCTGCATTTCCGGCTTCATCAATTTTTTCTGCACACATGAATTCCAGTTCACCGCTTGCCGTATTGTAATAGAACAGATTTGCATAAAGCCCTGCATTGGCTGCATCCATATTTACCGTAAGAACTGCCGTCAATCCAAACTCTCCATCATAGGCCAGTGTCAGATTCATAGCATACCGGTCTCCGGTAACATTATTGATAACATCAACAGGAATATCCTTTCCTGCCTGTGTGCCTATGGTTACGCTGAAATTAATATCTTTCATATTCTGTGCAGTTACATCCAGACCATTTACAGTCCAGTGTATACCGCCTCCTAGATCAAAGGTCAACGTAATATCTCTGCCCCTGATGCTGTCAAAGATATCTCCCGGAACAGTCGTTGCTCCGTTCATATCTACATGAATCGTATCTCCCTCGGCTGCACCATCTGTCCTTTCTTCAATCATCTGCCAGCCTTCTGTTCCATCAGCTCCTTTAATAAAAGGTGCCTCCTGATCTGCGGGTGCCTGCGAAGGTACAGACAGCTCCTTCTTTTCTACTGATGGTTTTGCAGAGGTTGCCGGATTACTTTCCAGAAGGCCTCCTGCCACTACACCGCCAGATTCCCTGTTTTCATTCCGGCTGTCTGGCTGTCTGTCAGATCCCTGACCACCATTCTGGCTGTCTGACTGTCCCCCAGATCCCCGGTTGTCATTCCGTCCACCTGACTGTCCGCCAGATCCCGAACCGTCATTTCTCCCTGTCGTTTCTCCGGTATTTTTGTCTGGAAGCTTCGGTATCGTTACTTCTTCCCTGTATCCACAGGCACTGCACTCCCGCAGGGAAAGTCCGTCTGCCAGGGTGGTTGCCTTCCGGATGACAATTTCAGTTAAATCAGTATGTTTTCCGGCATCCTTTGGTATTCTGGATCCCCCACTCAGCAACTTCTGACAGATCAGACACCACTTTTCCCCGGTATTCCCTTCTGCGATACAGGTTGCCTCTTTAGCATTTCTGACTTCTGTCCGCAGATGCTCACAGTCTGATCTGATAATCCGGATACTGACGCATCCGTTTTCATAATTAGATGAATCTGCTGCACTGTAGATCGCTTTGGCAGTCACTGCGCTGCCAACCATCAGGATCTTCTCCATGTCTGCAGCATCCCACTCCCATCCCTGCGGAAGCTTCACATCCTTTACCTTCGTGCAGGAATATGCCACATTCTGACTGCTGCCTGGCATAAGCGGTGGAAA
>CACXDC010000242.1 GCA_902766365.1 uncultured Lachnospiraceae bacterium
ACGAAAAAAGTTATTGACATCTAATGGTGATTAGCATATGCTAACTACCGAAGAGAAGATAATGATTCTCATTAACAAAGGAGGATAGTATGATGCCTTTATCAATGATGGAAGCCGGGGAGCCGAATGTGATCAAAAAGGTTGGCGGCAAGGAGGAAACAAGACGCTTTCTGGAGAATCTTGGCTTTGTAGTCGGTGGAACAGTAACTGTAATATCCGAGACTGATGGAAATATGATCGTGAATGTCAAAGATTCACGTGTTGCGATCGGTAAGGATATGGCAAATAAAATTATGGTTTAGAAAAGGAGCTGCTATGAAAACATTAAAAGAAGTTGCCTGTGGGCAGACTGTCAAAGTGACAAAGCTGACAGGAGAGGGCCCTGTGAAGAGACGTATCATGGATATGGGAATCACAAAGGGTGTTGAAATTTATGTAAGGAAAGTAGCGCCTCTTGGTGATCCGATCGAGGTTACCGTAAGAGGATATGAATTATCCTTGCGTAAAGCAGATGCTGAAATGATCCAGGTTGAGTAGGCATTTATTTTTTTGACTGTGCGTTAGTTAAAACTAATAATTGACAGTCAAAACAAATTAAAGTATCAGATGAAGAACATTAAATATGTACCATGCAGGTACAGGAAAGAGGAGAGATATGTCAGTTAAAATTGCATTGGCAGGAAATCCGAACTGTGGTAAGACCACATTGTTCAATGCGCTGACCGGTTCCAATCAGTTCGTTGGAAACTGGCCTGGTGTAACAGTAGAAAAAAAGGAAGGAAAGTTAAAGGGACACAAAGATGTTACCATCATGGACTTACCGGGTATCTATTCCCTGTCTCCTTATACACTGGAAGAAGTAGTAGCAAGAAACTATCTGATCGCTGAAAGACCGGATGCGATCATCAATATCGTAGATGGTACCAATATTGAAAGAAACCTGTATCTTTCTACACAGATCATGGAGCTTGGTATTCCGGTTGTCATGGCTGTCAATATGATGGATATCGTTGACAAGAGTGGTGATAAGGTACATATGGATAAGCTTGGCAAGAAGCTGGGCTGTGAAGTAGTTCCGATTTCTGCACTGAAAGGAACCGGTATCGAGAAGGCAGCAGAGAAGGCAGTAGCACTTGCACAGCAGAATCAGGCAACCCCTCATGTTCACAGCTTCGCCAAAGAAGTAGAAGATGTGATCACCAAGGTAGAAGGTAAGCTTGGTGCTGATATTGCAGAGGAACAGAAGAGATTCTTTGCAATCAAGCTTCTGGAGAAGGATGATAAGATTTCAGAGCTGATGAAACAGGTTCCTGATGTATCAGCAGAGATCAAAGAGCTGGAAGACAAATTTGATGATGATACCGAAAGTATTATCACAAATGAAAGATATGTATACATTTCCTCTATCATGGGTGAATGTGTAACCAAGGCAAACAAGAAAGAAAAGCTGACAACATCTGATAAGATCGATAAGATCGTTACCAACAGATGGGCGGCACTTCCTATTTTTGCTGTAGTTATGTTCCTTGTTTATTATGTTTCAGTAACAACCGTTGGTGCATTTCTGACAGACTGGACCAATGATACCCTGTTTGGTGAGTGGATCATTCCCGGTGCACAGACACTGTTCGAAAATATCGGATGTGCTGACTGGCTGACAGGACTGATCGTAGATGGTGTGATTTCCGGTGTTGGTGCTGTACTTGGTTTCGTACCTCAGATGTTGGTACTGTTCCTGTTCCTGGCATTCCTGGAGTCCTGTGGTTATATGGCTCGTGTTGCATTCATCATGGACCGTATCTTCCGTAAATTCGGCCTTTCCGGAAAGAGCTTTATTCCCATGCTGATCGGTTCCGGATGTGGTGTTCCCGGTGTTATGGCTTCCCGTACCATTGAGAACGACAGAGACCGTAAGATGACGATCATGACAACTACATTTGTTCCCTGTGGTGCCAAGCTTCCCATTATCGCACTGATCGCCGGTGCATTCTTTGATAATGCAGGCTGGGTTTCCTGGAGTGCATACTTCGTAGGTGTAGCTGCGATCATCTGTTCCGGTATTATTTTAAAGAAAACAAAAATGTTTGCAGGTGATCCGGCACCCTTCGTTATGGAGCTGCCTGCATATCACTGGCCTACCGTTGGCAATGTTTTAAGAAGCGTCTGGGAAAGAGGCTGGTCCTTCATCAAGAAGGCTGGTACGATCATCCTTCTTTCCACTATCGTTCTCTGGTTCCTGATGAGCTTTGGCTGGGTTGATGGAAGCTTTGGCATGCTGGAGGCTGAACAGCTTGATGCAAGTATTCTTGCCAAGATCGGTTCTGCGATCGCCTGGATCTTCGCACCTCTTGGATGGACGCAGGCCGGTGAAGGATGGAAGATGGCTGTTGCGGCTGTCAGTGGTCTGATCGCAAAGGAAAATGTCGTAGCAACCTTTGGTCTGCTCTTTGGTTTTGCAGAAGTGGCAGAAGACGGGGCAGAAATCTGGGGAAGCCTGGCACAGGTTATGACTCCTGTTGCAGCTTATGGATTCCTGGTATTTAACCTTCTGTGTGCTCCCTGCTTCGCAGCTATGGGTGCGATCAAGCGTGAGATGAATAATGCGAAATGGTTCTGGTTTGCGATCGGATATCAGTGTGGTCTTGCTTATGTAGTAGCACTTTGCATCTATCAGATCGGTACACTGATCACAACAGGTGCTTTCGGACTGGGAACAGTAGTAGCCTTTGTGCTGGTAGCAGCAATCCTTTATCTGTTGTTCCGTCCTTATAAGGAAAGCAATTCCTTATCCTTTAACGGTGAGAAGATCCTGAAAAACCAGGCATAAGAAAAGGAGGTTGTATGGTACAGGAAGTAACAAAAGAAATGTCTCAGGAAGCAGAACAGTACCATACCGTTGTGCAGCAGAAAGAGATGATTGTCCGGAGAATGAAGGAAAGAGGCTGTCGGATCACCAAGCAGAGAATGATCCTCCTTGATGTGATCCTTGGATCAGAATGCTCCTGTTGTAAGGAGATCTATTTCAAAGCTTCCAGCCTGGATCCGAAGATCGGAACGGCTACTGTATATCGAATGATCAATACTCTGGAGGAACTTGGAGCAATCAGCCGTAAGAATATGTACCGGATCTGCAGTTTTCCGGATTGTGACAAAAAAGAAGCATGTGGATATCAGGGAAATTAAATTCCCTGATGTCCGGAGAAATAAAAGAACTGCCAGTTCTGGGTGACAGGAACCATGGATCATGGATAACTGTCAGGAAAGGACTGGTGGTTTTTGCTACAGAAATAAATATAAAAACAGAAATGAATTGACGAATTCCTTACTAGGTGATATTCTATGTTTGTAAAGAGCGTTACCGTAAAGCAACG
>CACXDC010000243.1 GCA_902766365.1 uncultured Lachnospiraceae bacterium
GAGGGTGGGATTCGAACCCACGCGCCCTTGCGGACAAACGGTTTTCAAGACCGCCTCGTTATGACCACTTCGATACCTCTCCATGTCGTTTGTACTGACTCGCTCTGAATCAGCGCAAGGATTATTCTAGCAAAACACTTTCCTAATGTCAACAACTTTTTCAAGAAATTTTAAAAGATTTTTTTATGGGAAATTTCCAAACCTACTGCAACCATATAATTGCAATTACTCTGAAAGACTCCATTAGTTGCAGTTACATAGAAAAAAGGCATCTATCCTCACCAGATAGACGCCTGAAGTAGACTACTTTATTCTTTAAACTTTTCTACTACATCTGAAGGAACATCCTTTCCAGAAATTCCATTCTCTTTTAAAAATTTTGCATATCCCCGCAAATCAAATCTCAGTGGTGTTAACTTTTCATACGGCTTAAGTCTTTCAATGAATGAATCAGCTATCTGTTGTTTTTCTTTATATGCACTCATCGGTCCATTCATACGTATACACCTCCCTTATATGTTGTGTGGATTCTCCTGATAACATAAATCGATATGGATTATTAAGCGGCGGCAAATATGCAGCACCAAATTTATCGCAGTAATAATCATATAAATCCTTATCCATTGCTTCCCCATACAGAAAGCCTTCATAGCCACATTTTACAGATACTTCGGAAGCTATTGCCAACAAATGCCCTCCAACTCCTGAAAAACGTTGTTCTCCATATTGCCAGATATTATTATGAGGTGCTGTACATCCCCATAATACATATATAGCTTTGGCACAGTCATCCCTCTGTAGCGCTACCATTCCCTGAATATCATTAGTTCCTTCCAAAACTAATGCATAAACTTCAACATCATCGGCAAACTTACTCCAGTTTACATACCATCCCGTATTCTTATTATATTTCTTTAATATGCTCTTCCTTTTTATCCGGACAACCTCTGTCTCATATATATCACCTGTCGATATCTCTTTAAGACACAGTGTAACCTCATCAACTTTAAATGTTATCATTGTTTTTCCTCACTTTCTCTTAATTATCAATTATCTATGTGATCAAGAGAAAGCCAAAACCGGTCATCCCCTTGTTATTTTCAGGGGACAGTTCCCTTATGTTCCGGGTTCCCGGTAAACTAAGATCTATGTTACAACTCAAATATTTATATAATTATATTACACCATAACCGGTTGTTTATGCAACTCAGATTCCTTCTGAAAATTTGTTTTTCAAAAAATTTTACGCCTTAAAAAAGTGCTTTTTTTGAATTTTTCTTATATAAATGAAACGTCATTATTCCCTTATTTTATGGGCGATGTATGCCATTTATTGTGTGTGATACATCTCGGTGTAGATTGAACGATTGGGGTATATATGTCTGAAAATTTCATTTGACAAGCATAAAAAACTTAATTATGATCAAAGAGAATAACATAGAAACGGCACCGATGTTTGTCGCCTGTCAAACGCTACATCCGTGCCTTCACATGAGAGGAAGCCCCTCAAGGTTCCTATTCATATACACATGATTTGTATATGTATAATATACCACTCCATGTATATATTCGCAATAGGTAATTTTGACGGTTTTATTTGGTGCACCCTCTTTATGATGGTGCATTTTTCCTCTCACTTTCAGAAAGGAGTATGTAATGACTTTACAAAAGAAAAACCATCACCTTACCTATGAGGAACGAATCATTATCGAGGACATGCTGGTCCGAAAACAGTCACTATATGTAATCGCCCAAAAGCTTGGCAGGTCAGCCTCTACCATCTCCAGAGAAGTACGTAACCGAAGAAAATCTTACAAGTCTACAGGCAATGACTGTGCCAATCTGCGTGGCTGTGTGCAGAAACAACTCTGTAAATGGTCTAATTGCACAAAGTTATGTCACACATGTAAAAGATGCATCAAATACTGCCCCAATTATCAAAAACTCCAGTGTCCCAAAAACATGTCAGCACCTTATGTCTGTAACAGCTGTTCAAAATTTTATGGCTGCAGCATGGACCGGTACCGCTATGAAGCTAAATATGCCCAAAATCAATACCGTGAACTTCTTGTAGAACACCGTACCGGATTTGATGTTACTCTTGGTGATCTGGAATATATCAACGGTCTGGTTTCACCTTTGATCAAAAATGGCCAATCCCCATATCACATTAAACAGTCTCTCCAAGAGGCTTTGCCTGTCAGCGAATCTACACTCAGGCGAATGATCGATAGTTGCGAGCTGGATGTCAAAAATATAGACCTCCGAGATAAAGTGAAGCGCCGCAAACGATCTGCCAGACCCTTACATAACGAAAAAGATATCTCTATCCTGAAGATTGGACACCTTTATAAGGACTATCTGAACTATATATCTGATAACGACTGTTCTATCGTGGAGATGGATTGTGTAGAAGGCAAGAAAGAAGATAATGCAGTCCTGCTCACCCTTCACCTCCAAAACTACCATTTGCAACTCGCTTTCATCATGAATAGTCAATCTTCCCAGAATGTTATCGCTGTTCTTGATATGCTCGAAACCACTCTTGGGGCTGATTTGTTTCAGATCATTTTCGGAGTATGTTTGACTGATAATGGCAAAGAATTTACTGACATTCCAGGAATGGAAAAATCCGTTTTTGGACACCAAAGGCGAATGAGCATCTTTTTCTGTGACCCAAACAGACCAGATGAGAAAGGAAAATGTGAGAATAATCACAAATATATTCGTTATATAATTCCCAAAGGTCATTCCCTTGAAGCTTATCACCAGTCAGATATCACACTGATGATGAACCATATCAACAGCCTTAAAAGGAAAAGTTTGTTTGGGAAATCGCCATATGAAGTAGCTATGAATGTACTGCCAGAAGACTTTTTTATTCTTCTTGGGCTTGAATCAATTCCTCCGGAACAGATAATTTTACAGCCCAAACTCCTTAGAAAAAGCTGTATAGCAGACTAACTGCAATCATGATCAATCATGTTGCAATTAACCTGAAGGGATCCTGTCAGGTTTGGTTTTTATGCCACGAAACAGGAAATCATCATGGGAATAGTATATAAAATGGTTATTTTTCCGTAATTTAAAAACACCGGATTGCTAGATTTTTCTTAGCTTTCCGGTATTTTTACATTTGCAACGATTTAGTTGCAGTTACCCTGAAAATCTTCCAAAGATTTTTTTATCCACCATTTTTTGCTGAATTTCCGGGGTTTTCCACAATATCCGACTTTTATTTTCTTCTGCAGTTTTTCCTGCTCATCTGAAAATGCTGCTGTCCGGAAACCTGTCCCGCAACTTTCTTATTCCGTCAGAAAACTTTCTGCTATCTTCATATCCTCCGGTGTGGTGATCTTGATATTCTGGTAGGAGCCTTCTGTCAGCTTCACCGGATGCTGCATCAGTGTTTCCACGACCATGGCATCATCCGTAATATGGATTCCCTGCTGCAAAAGCTTTTCTTCCTCCGCAAGCAGCTTCTGATAGGCCGGTCTGATCAGAGACGCCTCAAAGACCTGGGGTGTCTGTACCATCCACACCAGATTCCGGTCAGGGGTCTCCTGGATCATTCCCTTTGCATCAGCGATCTTGATCGTATCCTTTACCGGCATCCCGGCTACACAGGCACCATACGCTGTGGCATCCGTAAGGCATCTCTCCAGGATCTCCTCCGTCACAAAGGGTCTTGCCCCGTCATGGATAAAGATATAATCGCAGGCTGAAAGTGCAGCAAGACCGCAGGCTACCGAATGATAGCGCTCTTTTCCGCCTTCCGTCACCCTGCTTACTTTGGTAAAGCCGTACTTTTCCACGATCTCCTGCTGGCAGTAAGCAATATCTTCTGCCCCTGTTACCAGTACGATCTCATCGACAAAGCTGTCCTCAAAGGCTTTCAGAGAATAATATAAAACCGGCTTTCCCCCCATTAACAGATACTGCTTCTTGGTACTGCCGCCCATTCTCTTTCCGCTGCCTGCAGCAAGCACCACAGCGCCGCACCGGCACTTGTTCTTTTCCATATGCACAACATTCCTTCCGCAACTTAAAATGATCCTGCCGGACTTCCTCTCAGCAGGATCTGTCTCATTAAAATTCATTCCTTCAAAATTCATCACCTGGATTTATCTCTCTCCCAGTTTCAGCCCCGGAACTGCATTCAGGTCATAGCCGCTTCTGACCCCCTTCAGGAACTCGTAATATCCTGCTGCGCCGATCATAGCTGCATTATCTGTACAGTAAATGGGCGAGGGATGATAAAACTCGATCTTCTCCCTTGCGCAGGCTTCCTCAAAGGCTGCCCGGAGTGCTGAATTGGACGCAACGCCTCCTGCTATGGCAAATTTCTTATAACCACA
>CACXDC010000244.1 GCA_902766365.1 uncultured Lachnospiraceae bacterium
AAGAATGGTTCTGCAATCATTTTTGTACGAGATGCTTCATATACTGTATTTTCAGAGAGGCAGAAAAGAGGGAACACACAATGTTCACAAATTTTCCCATTTTCGAACACAATTATGCTTTACAGTAGTAGAGGATAAAAACAGCCCGGCAGAAACGAATCCACAGAAGGGTTATAAAAGGAGGAGCTTATTTTGATAGAAGTTGAAAATCTTGTCAAACGATACGGAAATCATCTTGCTGTCGATCATCTGACATTTCAGGTGGAGCCAGGAAAGATTTATGGTTTTCTTGGTCCGAACGGTGCAGGAAAAAGTACCACGATGAATATGATGACGGGGTACATAGCCCCTACAGAAGGAACAGTCAGGATAAACGGCTTTGATATTCAGAAAAATGCGGAGGAGGCAAAGCGGTGTATTGGCTATCTTCCGGAAATCCCGCCCCTTTATCAGGATATGACGGTGCTTGAGTATCTGCGCTTTGCAGCAGCCCTGAAGAAGATCCCGAAAAAAGAAGTGGAAACACAGCTTGCAGATATCATGGAAATGACCATGACGGCAGATGTCAGTGACAGACTGATCAAAAATCTGTCCAAGGGCTACAAGCAGAGGGTCGGTCTGGCACAGGCGATCCTCGGGTATCCGGAAGTGATTATCCTGGATGAACCTACGGTCGGCCTTGATCCGAAGCAGATCATTGAGATCAGGGAGCTGATCAGAAGCCTTTCAGAAAAGCATACGGTGATCTTAAGCTCCCATATTCTTTCAGAAGTGCAGGCAGTCTGTGATGAGATCATGATCCTGTCAAAGGGAAAACTGGTAGCCTGCGATACACCGGAGGGACTTACCGGCCTGATGAAGGGAAATGCAACACTGGAAGTACATATTCTGGGAAAAGAAGAAGCATTGCGGAAGGTACTGCCGTTTATTGCCGGCATTACAGAGTTTTCCGTAGAGAAAGCACCGGAGAAGGGTGCCGTAAAGGCAGTGATCCAGACGGAAGCAGGCGAAGATATCCGGGAAGAACTGTTCTATGCACTGGCAGAAAACAAGCTGCCGATCCTTTCCATGAACCGGGTGGAAAAATCACTGGAGGATATTTTCCTGGAGCTGACAGAGGACCAGGACAACGGATCTTCCGATACCGGGGCAGAAGATACAGATGGCACGGCATATGCTGCTGATGAGGCAGAGCAGAGGAAAGCAGGACAGCCGGTACCTGCAATGGCAGGACAGATGAACGAGAACGAAGGAGGAAACGAAAATGAAAGCAATTTATAAAAAGGAGTTACAGTCCTATTTCCATTCGTTCCTTGGACCTTTATTTATAGGAGCATTTTTATTACTGCTTGGCATTTATTTTGCTGTATATGATCTGTTTATGGGGTATCCCTATATCGGCTATGCCCTTTCTTCTGTAACCTTTTTATTCCTGATCGCCATTCCGGTTCTTTGTATGAAGATCCTGTCAGAAGAGCGGCATCAGAAAACAGATCAGCTTATTCTGACATCGCCTGTCAGTGTGACAGGGATTGTACTTGGCAAGTTTTTTGCACTTGCAACGATCTTTGCCATTCCGGTAGCAATCGTTTCCCTGTATCCGGTGGTAATGAGCTTTTTCGGTACTGTGGATATTGGAAAATCCTATCTGGCAGTACTTGGGTTTTTCCTGTATGGACTTGCCAGCATTGCAGTATGTGTATTCATATCCTCACTGACAGAAAGCCAGGTGATCGCAGCCGTTGTTTCCTTTGGAGTCCTGTTCTTCGGGTATATCGTAAGCGGACTTTGCAGCATGATCTCTTCCACGGGAAATCTGTTCACGAGATTTCTGTCAGCTTTTGACATGTCAGGAAGATTCAGTGACCTGTTAAATGGTTCCTTCCATATAACCAGTGTCGTGTATTATCTTTCCGTGATCGTGCTGGCACTGATCCTTACGGTGCAGTCCATCCAGAAAAGAAGATATCAGTTATCCAGAAAAACACTGAGTCTTGGTACCTACAGCAGTTCCGTGATCGTGCTTTCCCTTGCCGTGATCGTAGTGCTGAATTTGTTTGTTTCACAGATCCCGGAGAAATATACCGTATTTGATGTGACTTCAGACCAGCTTTATTCCCTGACAAAGGAAACAAAAGAGATCACAGAGAGCATTACGGATGACATTCAGATTTATGTGCTGGCAAACGAAGACAATGCAGATACCACACTTGATGAGACACTGAAAAAGTATGAAGGACTGAATTCCCATATCCAGGTTTCCTATGTGGATCCGGCAGTAAATCCCAAGTTTTATCTGCAGTATACAGATGGCAGTGTTTCTTCCAACAGTCTGATCGTGGAGAGCGGAAAGAGAAGCCGTGTCATCGATTACAGTGATATTTATGAGTACAGCTATGACTATACCAATTATACACAGAGTGTGACAGGCTATGACGGAGAAGGACAGATCACCAGTGCCCTTGCCTATGTAACCAGTGATGAAATGCCGAAGATCTATCTGCTTGAGGGACACGGAGAGTCTTCCTTTGACAGTACCTTCAGCAATGCGATAGAAAAGGAAAATATAGATTATGAAACCATCAATCTCATGGATTATGATGAAGTACCGGAGGATGCGTCCTGCGTGGTGATCAATGCACCGACCTCTGATTTTTCAGCAGATGATACGGAAAAGATGCTTTCCTATATGGAAAAAGGAGGAGATATCTTTTATGTATCCTGTTATACCGGAGAAACCCATACAAACATTGATAAGATCCTGGAGTATTATGGAGTCACCGTAAAGGAAGGCCTTATTATTGAAACAGACAGGGGACATTATTATCAGGATCCCTTCTATATCCTGCCAGAGATCAGCTATGATTCTGTTACGTCAGGTGTTTATAACAATGGAAGTTATGTATTTGCACCGTACGCACAGGGGATCACGACAGAAGAGATGGATGATGTGACAGTAACAGAACTGCTCAGTTCTTCTGACAACAGTTATCTGAGAAATGATGTTTCCGGTGCCGACAGCTATGATAAACAGGACAGTGATGAGGATGGCCCGTTCCTGATCGGTGTCAGATGTGAAAAGACAACGGGAGAGGAAACGTCAACAGCTATTATTTATTCAAGTAATAACATGTTCACGAATGATGCCAATATGATCGTATCAGGAACCAATATCAAACTGTTCACGGCATCTCTTGGAGCTTTTGCATCCCATGAGACCAGTGTTTCCATCCCGGTCAAGAGCATGGAGGTAGATTATCTGACGGTACCGCAGAGTACGATCATGATCATTGCACTGATTACGGTAGTCCTGCTTCCGGTTCTCTTTATTGCAGGCGGTTTCGTTGTATGGTTTAAACGGAGAAAGAAATAGAAAAGGGAGATGGAAGAAATGGATAAAAAGAAAAAGAGAAATCTGATTCTCCTTGCCGTGGTATTTCTGATATTGCTGGCCGGCTATCTGGGATATGGATATTATGAAAAAAATCACCAGGAGGAAGAAGAGACAGTAACGGAAAAGGTACTGGAGATTGATTCCTCCAAAGTGACGGAAATCGGGATCACCCAGGGAGAATCCAGTGTGAATCTGAAAAAAGAAGGAGCCGCATGGACATCGGAAGATGATAACAGCATCACCATAGACAGTGACAAGGTGGAAAGCTTTCTTGCAGATGCCTGTGATATACCGGCAAGCCTTGTGATCCCGGATGTAACGGATTTTGACCAGTATGGACTTGTGGACTCTGAAAATACCATATCCCTGCAATGGGACAATGAACTGTATGTGATCACCATCGGAGATCAGAACAGCAGTGCAGGCGGGTTCTTTTATGTCAGGGTCAATGACGAAGATACCGTTTATACCATAGAAAGTTCTGTGCGCTATGCCCTTGAGAAGACGACAGATGATTTTGCTGCGGATGAAAATGAAGACGAAGAGGCCGATGGGCAGTCTGATACGGCAGAAAATGCCGGGACAGAATCAGAAGATGCTGCTGATGCCCCGGAAGAGACATCTGAAACAGGGACAGAAACAGAATAGTGCTTGATTTCCTCGCAGGTTTGTGCAAAAATAAAATGATGATGCAGAAAGGATGTAGACCATTAATATGAGCATGCGGGGAATTGACACACAGGTTCGTAAGAACAGAAGACGAATCTTCAAAGAAGTAGCTTCACTTGCCTATGAATCCCAGAATCTGAAGGATGATGTGGAAGCGCTTCCTTATAAAATAGTAGATTATGATGAATCCGAGTCAGGAAATATTTACAGGGAAAGAGCCATTGTCAGAGAAAGTATCCGTCTGGCGATGGGTCTTTCCCTGCGTCCGGAGGATCAGCCGGTTCATGTGACCCAGGGACTGGAAGAAAGTAATATTGACGAGAAATATTATGAGCCGCCGCTGATGCAGGTTATCCCATCTGCCTGCAATGCCTGCCCGGAGAACCGTTATGAAGTGACAGACAGATGTATGGGCTGCGTGGCACATCCCTGCCGTGAGGTATGTCCAAGGGGAGCCATTTCCATGAAGAATGGCAAGTCCATTATCGATCAGGAAAAATGCGTCAAATGTGGAAAGTGCAAGTCTGTATGCCCTTATGATGCCATTTCCCACCAGGTAAGACCCTGTCTTGCCAACTGCGGGGTGAATGCCATTAAGAGTGATAAGAAGGGCAGGGCTTATATTGATACGGATATCTGTGTATCCTGCGGACAGTGTATGGTAAGCTGTCCCTTTGGAGCGATTGCGGACAAGTCCCAGATCTTCCAGTTAATACGTGCGATCCAGTCCGGAAGAAAGATCATTGCACAGGTGGCACCTTCCTTTGTAGGACAGTTCGGAAGCAAGGTAACACCGGATATGATCAAGGAAGCTTTGAAGGAACTTGGCTTTTATGACGTATATGAAACTGCGATCGGTGCGGATTACGGCGCCATGGCAGAAGCAGAGCATTATGCCAAGGAAGTGGCGACCGGCGAAGTGCCTTTCCTTCTGACCTCCTGTTGTCCGTCATGGGCAATGCTGGCCAAGAAGTTTTTCCCGGAAACCATTGATAATATATCCAATGCGCTGACACCTATGGTAGCCACCGCAAGAGAGATCAAGAAAGAGCACCCGGATGCCAGTGTGGTATTTATCGGACCCTGTGCCTCCAAAAAGCTGGAAGCGTCCAGAAGAACGGTACGTTCTGATGTGGACTTCGTTATTACCTTTGAAGAGCTTCAGGGAATGTTTGAAGCGAAGGGACTGCTGCTTGATACCATGCAGCCGGGAGAGCCTTTAAATGATGCGACCGGAGCCGGAAGAGGATACGGTGTGGCAGGCGGCGTAGCCAGTGCCATTGAAGAATGTATCAGGGAATATTATCCGGATATTGATGTGCATATTGAGCATGCAGAAAGCCTGACAGAATGTAAGAAGATCCTGATGCTTGCCAAAGCCGGCAAGAAAAACGGCTGCCTGATCGAAGGTATGGCTTGCCCTGGCGGATGTGTTGCAGGTGCAGGAACCAATATTGCCATTCCACAGGCCATGAAGGAAGTGGCAGGCTTTAAGGCTGCAGCAGATAAGAAGATCCCTGACAGGGATATCACAGAATAAAGAGGGACAGGAGAGAACAGAAAATCATGACAAAGATCAGAACAAGATTCGCACCAAGCCCGACAGGAAGGATGCACGTAGGAAACCTGCGCTCTGCCCTGTATGAGTTTTTAATAGCCAAGCATGCTGGTGGAGATTTCATGCTCCGGATTGAAGATACCGATCAGGAACGATTTGTAGAGGGCGCTGTAGATAT
>CACXDC010000245.1 GCA_902766365.1 uncultured Lachnospiraceae bacterium
AGCGTCGTCTTACCAAGTCCGGGCGGTCCGTAAAAAAGAACGTGATCCAGTGGATCCTGTCGTTTCTTTGCCGCTTCAATATAGATCTTCAGATTTTCTTTGATCTTGGACTGTCCAATATAATCATCCAGCTGCTTGGGACGGAGAGATCCTTCTACCCGGATATCTTCCTCCATCAGGCTGGTTTCTATCATTCTTCCTGCCATGATTCATTTCCTTTTCAGAATTTAGAACATATTTTTCAGAGCCAGCTTCAGGATCAGCTCTGTATCTGCATCCTCAGGGATTTCTGCCTTCCGTATCGCCTTAAGAGCATCTGCCGGACTGTATCCAAGAGCCGTCAGTGCTTCTACTGCTTCATTTCTGGCACTGTTTCCATCCTGCTCCATACCGGCTGCATAAGATGCTTCTTCTCTGCCAATTGCTGTGTCCTTCATGGAAATCTTGTCTTTCAGGTCAAGGATCACCCTGCCCGCGGTCTTGATGCCGACGCCAGGTGCTTTGGCGATCGCTTTGGCATCCCCGGAAAGGACAGCAAACCGCAGATCATCTGCACTCATCACAGACAGGATTGCAAGACCTCCCTTAGGGCCTATCCCGCCTACCGTAATCAGCTGTTTATACACAGACAGTTCATCCCTTGTCAGGAAACCATAGAGCCAGATCGCATCCTCACGTACACTGGTATAGGTATAAAGCTTGACTTCTTCTCCGATCCCCGGCAGTTCACTGGCTGTCTTTCCGGAAATACGGATGTTATAGCCCATGCTTCCGGTATCTATCACTACACTTTCTTCTGTAATTTCATCAATGATCCCTCTGACAAAAGCAATCATTCTCTGCTTCCTCCGTTCATGCCCTTTCTGACTGCCGGCAGTACAAGCACTGCCACGCTGCCGATCACCATACCGGTAACAAGTCCTGCGATCAGCAGAAAGGGAACATAATATACAATACCATAGGTGCTCACGATCACACATGCAACCAGAAGCTGTCCGGTATTATGCATCACACCTCCGACGGCACTGATCACCGGAAGGTGGAATCTTCCTGCTTTTTTCATCAGTGCCATTGTCAAAAAACTGATCAGGGCTCCTGCAAGATTATACAGGATCACTGTAAGATTTCCAAATAACAGACCACTTAAAACAGCCTTGGATATCGTAAGGAGAAGTGCATTCCTTTCACCGACCAGATACATGGCAAGTACAACTGCCAGATTGGCAAGTCCGATCTTGATCCCCGGTATTCCTATCGGGAGAGGGATCAGGCTTTCCACATAGGATAAAATTAAAGCAAGGGCAAGTAAAAGACCCATTACTGCAGTTCTCTTCATCTGTACCTAACCGGTGACTGCATCCATGTCACGCTCCCTTTCTGAATGGACAGAAAGAACCAGTCTGTGTGGCAGACAGATGATACTTTCCCCATCCCTTGCTATGGCTCTTGAGCGGACACAGATCTTATCCGGACAGTTAGCGTCGGAAATTTCTGCACTTCCATCCTTAATCATCAGAAGATTATAATGTGTACGCTCTTCATCCCACAAAGTAACCGTAATATCCTCAGAAAGCGGATAAGACTCTACAACCCTGCCATCCCTTACCACAAGGACATTTCCCTCTCCTGAAGACTGCCTGTCTCTGATCAGGTTGATCAGAAAAAAGACAACTGCCAGAACTATAATGATTCCGACAATGATCAGATCGCCTTTCAATTTCTGAAACAATGTCTGCCTCTCCATATACGATACTGGTATCTCCCGTTAACATTCTTGCAAAACCATATTGTTATATTATCATAATCGAACATATGTTTCAAGTCTCTCTGGTATTTATTTTCTTCTTTTTCTGTGCTACACTGGTCAGGAATACAAACCGATTTTAAGAAAGGGAAAACAACAGATGAAATTAATATTCGTTCGACACGGGGATCCTGATTATGCTCTGGATTCCCTGACAGAAAAAGGCTGGCGTGAAGCAGAAATACTGGCAGAACGGATCAGCACCTTTGATGTGGATGACTTCTACTGTTCTCCTCTTGGCCGTGCCAGAGATACCGCTTACTGCACACTAAAAAAAATGAACCGCAAGGCAAAGATCCTGAACTGGACACAGGAATTTAATTATCCGATCGACGATCCTGTCACTGGCAGGCATGGGGTACCCTGGGATCTTGTTCCCTCTTCCTGGTGCAATGATGTCCTTATGCTGTCAAGGGACGGCTGGGTACAATCCGATATCATGAGTCAGAATCCCGATATTGCAGCGCATTATCAGGATGTCTGTACACAGCTGGATCATTTCCTTGAAAGGTACGGTTATGTACGGGAAGGAAATTTCTACAGAGTCCCTGAGAAAAAGGAGGTTTTCATTTCAAGAACTGTTTCTCCTGACAATCAGGCCAATATCAGCAAACAACTGCAGCAGGGTGAGGAAAAGGTTGTCGTTATCTTCTGTCACCTGGGTGCAATCTGTATTATGCTGTCCCATTTGCTGAATATCCCTTTCCCACTTCTTGCACATGGATTTTTCCTGCCAACCACCTCCCTGACCATTCTCGGTACCGAAGAACGTTGGAGCAATGAAGCTTATTTCCGCGTGCAGGCCATGGGAGATGTATCCCATCTGCTGCTTGCAGGAGAGCCCATATCCAATGCAGGTTCCTTTACGCCTGTTTTTCAAAAGTAACAGCAAAAGGCTGCGAGATCACTCGCAGCCTTTTAACATTTCCACTTCATTACGGAAGCTTTCTTTGTGTTCTTCCATTATATCTTCCTATTCTTCCGCTGTATCTTCCGCACTGTCTGTCTCATCAGACTCTGCTGTGCCAGTATCACTGGTCTCCTCTGTACTGTCAGTACTGTCCGCAGTAGTGCTGTCTGAAGAACTGTCCGCAGCGGTCAGATAATTCAGATGCCCCTTGGGATCTGAGACCTCAAGCTTCTCTGTCAGGGAAGAAAGATATGCCGCTGTTGCATCAGAAGCCATGGAATCGGAAATTTCACTGTCTACCGTTTCAGCATCATAGTATCTCTTAATAAATTCAACTACATAATACTGATGATTGTCTGTATCCTCGATTACCTCGATATCCCCCTCTGCTCTTGCATCATCAAACAGGAAATCCTGAATAACAGAAGGAACATAAGACTTACGCTGGCCTTCTTTCAGTGAATAATCAGACTCGGTATCTTCATAATTTGCCTTATCATCTTCAGAAGCATTCTCTACACACAGTGCATTAAAATCTCCGCCGTCCTTACGTGCTGTCAGAAAAGCATCCGCTTTTGTTTTCAGTTCATCCATTGCTGCCGCAATATCATCCTCTGTTGCGTCATCTGCAAGATCAGCCTTAAATACGAAGCTTCTGTAATCCACATCATCATAAGATGCCGGATCAGCCTCGTAAGTCGCCCTGATCTCTTCCTCTGAAGGTGCATTCTTTGCAAGCAGTTCCTGATAATAAGCATTGGTAAGAAGAGCATCCTCAAGGAAAGGCTTGATATTCTTCTCAGTAGCATAATCACCAAAGGTTTCTCTGTAATAAACAGAAAGTGTCTCAGCAGCCGACTCGGCAGCCGATCTGAACTGTTCTACCTGACTTTCGTATTCCTCCGTACTGTCATAGGTAAATCCATTTGCCTGTGCATCTGCCTTCATCGCATAAGTAGAAATGATCTGCTGCACAGCCATCTCCTCAAACAGATCCTTCCAGGTCAGGTTCTTGTCCTGATCATAGATCTGATCTGCTGGATCCTTGGAAGTATCAAGTCCCAGATAAGATGCAATAGAACCATATGTGGAAAGATAGCTGTTAATAACGGAACGATAATAATAATCAAACTCCAGTTTACTGATATTCTCTTCTCCCACCTGGATATAGGTTCCATGAAGTGCTGTCTGCTTTTTGACGATGCTGGATCCAAAACCAATTATAATTGCCAGTACGATAGCGATCCCGATAACAGAAGTGACTGTTTTAAAAATCTTTTCATCACGTCTGTCCCTTTCTTCCTTCGCCTTTCTGGCTGCCATTTTTTTGTCATAACGGGTCTGAACCTTCTGCTCTGTTACCTCAGGTTCATTCTTTTTTGCCATTTGTAGAGCTCCTCCTTAATTCTTTCTCAATAACTACAGAACCTATTTTACTTCTGATTGATATAATTAACAAGTCCCTCTGCAGCAATTATTTTTTGCATGAATTCAGGGAATGCCTGTCCCTGATAAGTCGTGTTCTTTGTGATATCAGTGATCACACCGGTATCAAAGTTAACGGAAACCTCATCCCCGTTCTCAATCTCTCTGGCCGCTTCTTTGCATTCAATAATGGGAAGCCCGATATTGATCGCATTGCGGTAGAAAATCCTGGCAAAGGTTTCTGCGATGACACAGCTTACACCTGCCGCCTTGATGGCGATAGGCGCATGCTCTCTGGAAGAGCCGCAGCCAAAGTTCTTGTCGGCTACGATAATATCACCCTTTTTTACATTTTTGATAAAATCCTTATCAATATCTTCCATACAGTGTGCAGCCAGTTCTGCAGGATCTGAGGAGTTCAGGTATCTTGCAGGAATGATCACATCTGTATCTACGTTATCTCCGAATTTAAATACGGTTCCTTTTGCTGCCTTCATAGTCTTCGTCCTCTCCTTCTCTACGCATCTAACTTTCTGGGATCTGCGATCTTACCTGCAATGGCACTTGCAGCAGCTACTGCAGGGCTTGCCAGATAGATTTCACTCTTTACATGTCCCATACGGCCTACAAAGTTACGGTTTGTGGTAGAAACGCATCTTTCATTCTCTGCCAGGATACCCATATAACCGCCAAGGCAGGGACCACAGGTAGGAGTGCTGACTACAGCGCCAGCTTCGATAAAGGTCTTTAACAGGCCTTCTTCCATGGCCTGCAGATAAATAGCCTGGGTAGCAGGGATCACGATACAGCGCATGCCTTTGGCTACATGTCTGCCCTTAAGGATGGATGCTGCAATCCTCATATCATCAATCCGTCCATTGGTACAGGAGCCGATCACAACCTGATCAATGGCAATATCTTCTGTGATCTCATCTACTGTCTTTGTGTTCTCCGGAAGATGAGGGAATGCCACGGTAGGCTTTAACGCAGAAAGGTCAATAGTGTACTCTTCATCATAAACAGCATCTTCATCTGCTTCATATACCGTAAAGGATCTGGTCGCATGCTCTTTCATATAAGCGATCGTCAGATCGTCTACCGGGAAAATACCATTCTTGCCGCCGGCTTCGATCGCCATATTGGCAATGGTAAATCTGTCATCCATGGTAAGATTTCTGATGCCGTCTCCCACAAACTCCATGGACTTGTATAAGGCACCGTCCACACCGATCATGCCAATGATATGAAGGATCACGTCCTTACCGGAAACCCATTTGGAGGGCTTGCCTGTCAGATTGAACTTAATGGCACCAGGTACCTTGAACCATGCCTTACCCGTCGCCATGCCGGCTGCCATATCAGTACTTCCGACACCTGTTGAAAAGGCACCAAGGGCTCCATAGGTACAGGTATGGGAATCTGCTCCGATGATCACATCACCGGCTACTGTCAGTCCTTTTTCAGGAAGCAGGGCATGCTCAATTCCCATTTCCCCAACTTCAAAATAATTGGTAATTTCATTACGCCTTGCAAACTCTCTGACACATTTGCAGTGTTCCGCAGATTTGATATCCTTATTGGGAACAAAGTGATCAGGAACAAGTGCGATCTTGTCCTTATCAAAAACTCCCTCTGTATTCATCTTCGCCATTTCCTTAATGGCTACCGGACTGGTAATATCGTTTCCAAGCACCAGATCCAGATCTGCTTCAATCAACTGTCCGGCTTCTACTTTCTCAAGTCCGGCATGTGCTGCCAGAATTTTCTGGGTCATTGTCATTCCCATGCTCATTTCCTCCTGATAGAAAGAACCCTGTGCCAGAAGTTCGGCACAAGGTTCATGTCATTTTTATAGAACTGTCATACCTTTAGTTATTGATCAGTTTGTCGCTTTCGTTGTTCCAGCTGTAAAGCTTACGGATCTCCTTACCAACTTGCTCTGAAGGATGCTCTGCAGCAAGCTTTCTCATAGCCTTGAAGTGAGCCTGTCCACCTGCAGGAGACATATCAAGCAGGAAGTCCTTTGCAAAAGTACCATCCTGGATATCCTTCAGGATCTTCTTCATGGTCTTCTTGGTCTCTTCTGTGATGATCTTGGGACCTGTAATATAATCACCATACTCTGCTGTGTTGGAGATGGAATATCTCATTCCTTCGAAGCCTGACTGATAGATCAGATCTACGATCAGCTTCATCTCATGAATACACTCAAAGTATGCATTTCTCGGATCATAACCAGCCTCACAGAGAGTTTCAAAACCAGCCTGCATCAGTGCACATACACCGCCGCAGAGAACTGCCTGCTCACCAAAGAGGTCTGTTTCTGTTTCTGTACGGAAGGTTGTCTCAAGAACACCGGCTCTTGCGCCACCGATAGCAAGTGCGTAAGCAAGTGCCATCTCAAGTGCCTTGCCTGTAGCATCCTGATGAACAGCAACCAGACAGGGAACACCCTTGCCAGCCTGATACTCGCTTCTTACCGTATGTCCGGGTCCCTTGGGAGCGATCATGGTAACATCAACGTCCTTGGGAGGAACGATCTGTCCGAAATGAATATTGAAACCATGTGCGAACATCAGCATGTTGCCTGCTTCCAGGTTGGGCTCAATATCCTTCTTATACATTGCTGCCTGCAGCTCATCATTGATGAGGATCATAATGATATCAGCCTTCTTTGCTGCTTCTGCTGCAGTATATACTTCAAATCCCTGTGCCTCAGCCTTTGCCCAGGACTTGGATCCTTCATAAAGACCGATGATTACGTGACAGCCGGACTCCTTTGCATTCAGTGCATGGGCATGTCCCTGACTGCCGTAGCCGATAACTGCGATTGTCTTTCCTTCAAGAAGGGAAAGATTACAATCTTCCTGATAATAAATATTTGCCATTTTCATGACTCCTTTCTTATAAATAGGTAACATTTTCTGAACCTCTGCCAAGTCCGGCGATACCGGTTCTGGCAAGCTCCAGAATTTCATATCCATCAAGGAGATTGATGAAAGCATCAATCTTATCCTGATTACCTGTCAGTTCAACGATCAGACTGTCAGAAGCCACATCAATGATCTTCGCACGGAAAATATCTGCAATGGAGATCACACCCTGCCTCTGGTCACTGCCAGCCTTCACCTTGATCAGTGCCAGTTCCCTGTAAACACTGCTGTCCGGCTTCAGTTCCTTCACATCACGGACATCCACGAGCTTGGAAACCTGCTTTTCTATCTGATCCAGGATCTCATCGTCCCCTGAAGTGACAATGGTGATCCTTGTAAAACGAGGGTCCGCAGTTACACCTGCAGTAATACTCTCAATGTTATAGCCTCTTCTTGAAAACAGACCTGAAATACGGCTTAACACACCTGAGGTATTGTCAACAAGAAGCTGAAATACTTTCTTATGCACGTAAGACTCCTCCTTAACTTTTATCCAATATTTTAGCAACTGACGTTGCAAAAGTCAATCGTACCATTTTATCCAATTTTATTGATCTATTTTATTATTTCAGATCTGTTTCATTGCATTTCTGCAGTGCCAGCGTACCAGTACGTGCTACTTCCACAATGCTGACTGACTGGAACATGTCGATCAGAAGCTGCGTTCTTTCCGGCAGGTCACACATCTGGATCAGCATGAGATTTTTGGACATATCCACGATCTGGGCATTCATGATCTCACAGATCTCCATGATATCTCTCCGGTTTGTCTTATTGTACTTGACCTTGATCAGCATCAGTTCCCGGCTGATACTGCTTTCCGTATCAAAGGTTTTTACCTTGATGACATCCAGCTTTTTATTCAGCTGTTTCTCGATCTGTTCAATGGTCCGTTTGTCTCCGCTGCTCACGATCGTCATGCAGGAAACGTCCTTCGTATCCGTTTCTCCCACAGCAAGTGAATCAATATTAAAGCATCTTCTTGAGAAAAGACCTGCTACCTTGCACAGTACACCGGATCTGTTTTCTACCAGTACAGAATATATTTTCTTCATGATACATCTCCTCCTATTTTACAAGATCCATCGGATCGATCAGACATTCCAAAAGCATGGACTTGTCTTCCTTCAGAAAGGCATCGATTGTTTCTGAAGCATGATCCATATTCTCAAGTCTTGCAAAATCCATACCGTAAGCTGCAGAAAGCTTCTCAAGATCAGGGCTTCCTGACAGGTCTACCACAGAATAATGATCCTTATAGGTATAATGCTGATATTCACGTACCATACCCAGATAATTGTTCTTAAGGACAACGATCTTGACCGGAATGTGATGCTGGTTCATGGTAGCCAGCTCCATCATGGACATCTGGAAGGAGCCGTCACCGCAGACTGCAATGACCTGTTTCTTCTTATCTGCCAGCTTGGCACCCATAGCCGCCGGAATGGAATATCCCATTGTGCCCATACCGCCGGAAGTCAGGAACTTTCCCTCTCTTACTATATGATAGCCGCAGGACCAGATCTGGTTCTGTCCTACATCTGCCACATAAATGCCGTCTGCCTGCATTTTCTCTGACAACATGGTAATAAAGGCTGCCGGATCAACATAGCCAGGATCCGGATTTCTCTTTGGAACCATGGTTTTCCGGTAAGTATCCAGTGTCGTAAGCCATTCCTGATG
>CACXDC010000246.1 GCA_902766365.1 uncultured Lachnospiraceae bacterium
ACTGTCTGATTACATCCAAGCCAGTATAATCTGGCAATGTCAAAGAGTTCCCTGTCCTTTGCATAAACTGCGATCTGTGCTGTTTCGGCAACCCCCATCAGCTGGAATGGATGGACATATCCGCAACCACAGGTATCACATGCTCCCATTCCCGTACTGTGGAAGCCATATCTGTGCAGAGTACTGTCTTCTGGAAGCGGTACATCCCACAGACATACCCAGGATGCAAAATAATGTGCTGCCTTTACGGCTGCATCCAGAAATTCCTTTTTCCTGGTTGCTTCATACAGCGACAACATACCAAACATGGGATACAGGATACTTTCATTATCGATCAACTGCCCCTTGGCATAAATACTGTCATGGACACCACCATTAAACCGTACTCTGTCAATAATATATTCTTTTACAAACATACCGGCCCTGCTGGCAGCCTCCAGATATGCCTTATTTTTTGTCAGTTCATATAACTCTGTTAAAAATGTAATGGATGTTCCCGTTGATGATTTCTGTTCATAAACAGTATTTCCAAACCATTTGACAGGGTCAAGCAATGGCTTTCCGTCAAGATCATATGCCCTGTACCAGCCCCCATCCTGCTCCTGCGTCCTTAAAAGAAATCCTGCATAGTTTTCTATTGCTTCAAGCCAGCTGGCATGCTCTGTTCCTTTTGCTTTCTCATAGCAGTAAAGCCTTAGCAGTGCAGTGACATCTTCATTCATACAGCGCAGATATGCCCCTTTCAGGCTTACCAGCTTCTGGATCACATCCTTACGGTACTCATACAGAGGTCCCATCAGTTTTTTCAGCTCTTCTCCCTGCGCATATGCAAGTGGCAGCAAAAGTCCTGTCCACCAGAAGTTCACTGATCCGGTATCCACATTATACAGATTATAAAACATACCGGACTCCTTTATATGGATCGTGTTCACAAAGAAATCTGCCGTTTTCAGTGCTTTCCTTCTGTATTCTTCATTATTATGCTCATATCCGTACCGCAGGACATTATAGGCATTCAGGATATTCTGTCCGGTAAATCCGTACTGTATGATATTTTCAAGCTGCACACCATCCTGGGGATGACAGTTCAGTACATAACCTGCAGGCAGGTTCTGATCTTCTTCTGCGGTTTTCTCCACATAATAATGATCCAGGGCATCTAACCTCAGTCTGATCAGTTCTTCCGGTGATACACTTAATGGTTCTGCCTGCGGATGTGTTTTTCTGATAATATCCCTGATCCCGTACCAGCAGGCATCATGATAATTCTCATAGGAGTTGGCAGAGATACGATAGGTCACTGAAAATTCTTCTCCTGCTTTTGCAGGCCAGAAGGCACCAAACGGTACCATTTTTACTATATATAATGCAATCGTTGCATCTCCTTCATAAAAAGGATAGCAGCAAGTCAGCCTGGTGCTTCCGTCACTGCCATCTGCCCCCATGCTTCCAATGTCCGTTTTCTGAAGGAAAAGAGCTTCTTTTTCTCCTGTTTCTTCAGAGACTTTTCGGCTGGGGTCAGAGTCGAATGTCGGCAGTGGATCTCTTTCTATGCTGACAGCTTCTTTTGTTTCCTCTGAATAACAGGTAAACATCGGATAGTTAAAGCGGTCATCCCTGAATATGGTTTTCTGGGTATGAAAATAATCTTCATATCCATCCTCATCAAGATCATTCTTGTCATAGATGGCAGGCGGTGCAAAAAACCTCAGATCCCCGAAGGCATTTTTCCTTTCCGGGAGCAGGGATATCTCTGTCCGGAGACGTATTCCAGGATATCCGCTTTCCCTGAGAATGCGGACCTGTCTGCTGAGAACAACCGATCCCTCTTCCATACGGTAAATATCTGTGACTTCAGTCTTTCCTGCCCATTCATCCTCGATTTCTGCACAGGCCTTTAATCCATCCTCTGTCTGCATGATCTTTGTATACGGATACTCCCTGCGGATCACAGAATCTTTCTGCCTGCCGTTCCAGATTTCAAGGATGACCGGTTTTGCGATCCTTCCAATA
>CACXDC010000247.1 GCA_902766365.1 uncultured Lachnospiraceae bacterium
GTACTTGCTGCTACATAAACAGCATCCGTTTCTGCTGAAAGAACATTTCCATCTGCATCCTTGAATGCGATATTGTCAATGTACATATTGGCCTGTGCAGCTCCCTTTGCCTTGCCGTTGTCTACTTCCAGGGATACCACGATAAAGTTGCCCTCTACAAAGCTCTTCCCGTCAGGAACGGTATAGCTTACTGTTTTCGGGTTGTCATCTTCCAGATAAACGGACCAGCCTGCATTTGTTTTCTCCAGATCTTCTCCAAGAAATGCATAGATATTACCTGATGTTGCGAAGAACTCTCCATCAGGATTCTCTGTTCCAATGCTCATCTCGATTGTCTTCAGTTTGCTGATATTATCTCCAAGAAGTGCATCTACCTGGATTCCCACATAGGGGAATTTCCCCTGAGGTGTTACCTTCAGTGCCTTGGAACCATTGTAGTCCTCTACAGAGAACTGGGAATCATCTGCTGCGGAATTGGCTGTCTTGTCATTTCCGACAAATCCAAATTTTCCGTCTTCAAAGTCGATGCTTACCTCTCCTGTCGTTTCTTCAGCAGTCTCTTCTGCTGTTTCTTCTGCAGCTGCCTCTGTTGTCTCAGTCTCTGCAGATTCGTTTGTTGTTGTAGCCGCACTGCCACATCCAACCATGGAAATGGTCATCGCAAGGGCTGTGCATAACGCCATAACTTTTTTTGCCTTCAACTCTTTCATCCTCCTTTTTTGTTGTTGAATACCGGAAAGCTGCCACTGTCAGCTCCCCCTGCATGCTTTGGCAACGGGAATCAAAGCTTCTCATCCTAGCCGACGATACCGCTTCGTTCTACCCCCTCTATAAAGTATTTCTGCAATGCGATGTAAATAATGATCACCGGTATCATGACGAGCACAACACCTGCATCCAGATACAGCTCCTGGATCTTGGGATCATAGATCTTTTCCACATTGGAGATCGTTGCCTGCAGTGTGGAGATCTTCTTACTGATCACTATGTCATCGCTGATCAGAAATAGCTTTGCATAAAATGTATCATTGTACTGCCATACCATAGAAAAGATCGCTACGGTAATTACAGACGGGATGGCATTTACCAGCATGATGCGGAAATAGGTGTACCAGGTTCCCGCTCCGTCCACAAAGGCTGCTTCCTCGATTTCCTTTGGCAGTCCTCTGAAGAACTGGTTGAAAATGTAAATGTAAAGTCCCGACCTCAGTCCACAGCCGAACAGTGTCATGATATACATGGGTACCGGTGTGGACAGGAGATTGACAGCTGATCCCCTGAAAAGCTTTATGATTCCAAAGACATCAAACTTCGCAAATGTCATGTACAATGGCAGCATGATCGTATGTGTGGGAATTACGATCATAATGACAACGCAGGCAAATAAGACATTTTTAAAAGGAAACTGATATCTTGCAAATCCATATCCTGCCATGGAACAGACAAATACCTGAAGTATCATCAGTGTCAGTGAATAAAGTAATGACGCTGAAACTGTCTTTCCATAATTCATATACTGGATAGCCAGCTTATAGCGGTCCAGTGTGGGTTCCTGCGGAATCAGATACACCATGGTGTTGTAATTGTCCGCATCGGAGAAAAAAGAACTGCTGATAATTCCGATAACCGGTCCCAGGATCACATAGCTGATACCGATCAGGATTACTGCCTTGAACAGTCCCAGGATCACTTTTTTGATATTGGCGATCCAGCGTTTTCTGTCGTTGGCAAACTGTGTGTCTGACTTGATATTCTGCCAGGTTTCTTTTATCGTCATCCTTCTTCTCCTTTCCTAGTTATAGTAGAATGTCCGCTTCTGGATGAACCTGCAGACCAGAATCAGGATCAGACAGGTGATCAGGGTGGACACAAGACTCATGACTGAGCTTAATCCGTAATTGTTATTGGTAAATGCAGTCTCATAGGCAAGATCTACAACATCTGAGTCTGCGAAGCTGTCTACCACGGTATACACCACGTTGGTGATGATATGGGGCATTACCATGGGAAAAGTTACCTTCCAGAAGGTTTCATAGGCCGTTGCGCCTTCGATCTTCGCTACCTCATACAGCGCACCCGGTATGGACTGCAGCGCTGCGATAAAAATGATGATCTGTACACCGGAAGCATTGATGATATCACTGATCCGTGAAACTGCTCCCATAATGTACTCAATGATCTGATCCGGCAGGCCAAGGGCTGCAAACATCTGCACATAATACTGGATGCTCACCCCGTTTCCTGCGGTTGCCTGCGCCATTTCTGCACTGGCACTGGAAATACCGCCGCTCATCATAGTCCTTGCCAGATCCATGGCATCCATGATCGCTCCCGAGTTCAGGATAACCGGCAGGAAGAAGATCGCCCTTACCAGTGTCCTTCCCTTGAAGTTCTTGTTCAGAAGGATCGCCATAAACAGACTGAAGAAGGTAATTAACGGCACATCGATCAGCATATTGCCAACAGATGTTGTCAGGATCTGTTTGAAGCTTCCATGTACCCGGAATGCGTAGATATAATTTTCCAGTCCTGCAAAATCCAGGGTATAGCCTCCGCCCGGATTCACCGTCAGATTGGAAAAGGAAAACTGCACTGACATGAACAGGCTTCTTGCATAAAACCAGATAAATCCAACCAGCCAGGGAAGTATGAACAGGTATCCTGTAATGCTTCTCTTTGTCGTAAGCGACAGCTTTTTTCTTTTTCTCTGCATTACTTCACTCCCCCTCTTATATAGTTTCTTGCCGGAACGGTAATTCCATTTACGGTTTCATCTTCTGTTCCGGTATTTACATAGATCACTACTCCATTGTCATAGGTAACTGCTCTTACATTTTCACTCAGGATCTCATGATCCGTCATTATGGCTCCGCTTACTGGCTTTAATGCTTCATTCACTTCCTGATAAATGGAAATGGCATCCTCTTTCCAGTTGGAATAGGTTGTTGCATAGAAACGGTTCAGTCCGGTGTACTTGATCTCACTGGCATCCTCTGCGGAGAACATGAAGTGCGGTGAAGCACCGTTCTCAATAAGAGAAAGTGTTACATCTGCCCTGTCATAGGTGTCGCTTAAGTTGATCACAGTTCCGGAATAATCGATACAGCCATGGATCAGCATTTCATAGAAAGGAATCCTCTCATCCACGATATAGTAATCATTGTCCGTCAGTGGTGCATTGATGATGTCATCTGCATAGCTGAATGCGTAATCATTGGCATCATTTAACAGGATCTTCTTACCGGTCGTTTCCGAGATCTTCTGTAACTGCCCATCCACTACGTCAAGCGCCATTTCTCTGTCGATCACATTGGTCCTTCTTTTATCGGAGTGGACCTCATTTCCAAGATCCCGGAGGGAAATACCGTCAATATCAAGCCTGGCAGCCTTCCTGCTGAATTTGTCCACATATCTCACCAGGAATTTGGGAGAGACCAGGAAGTAATGATTCTCAGCATAACCAAGACCTGATGTTTTTCTCATATTGGCCGGATTCACAAGTCCAAGCTCTACCACATAACCGGTTCCATAATATCTGGAGGTTTCATTGGTGGAGGAATACCGGCTGCTGATATAGGTTACTTTCTGGAATGCCGTATCTGCGTAGAAGCTTCCGCCATTTTCTGCTACCTTCTGGCTGAGAGCTTCAAGTCCTGACTTTCCGCCAAGCTTTAACGGCACTTTCACCTTATCCACTACGTCATGATAGTATCCGCCGTTCATCCAGCCCTGATAGTTCATGACCTGATTGGAAATGCCTCCGGCAAGCAGGTCATCCGACATCTCTTCTGCCTGTTTAAAGGTTGTCATCGGATACAGGCCTTCGTACTGGACACCCAGGAAATACCTTGTCATGGCAACACCGCCAAGCACATCATAATAAAACTTGATATCTCCGGATTCACTGTCCATATTATGAAGAACCCCTTCGCTCAGGAGCTTCTCTCTGTAATAATTAGCTGCTCCTGCATAATCGGCATCTTCTCCTTCCAGCATGGTATAACGGATCTGAAGCTTTGACTGATAAAACTGTTTCTCTACGATCGGAAGCTCTGCTTCATTACCGGTCGTTCCAAACATGGCCAGCTTGTCATTTCCTCTTACCACGAAGGTCGGATATACATAGTTATAATCATTGATCTTTCCGGAAACACCGGCTGTCAGATAGCTTAAGGATGCGCCATCCTCAATGGTAGCGAAAATACCACTGCCCTCCCGGAAGATTCCATAAAGTGACATTTTGATATCTTCTGTGTTCTCAAGTACGGTATAATCCGCTGCAACCGGATCCATGCCGTATACATATTCGGAATAGTTGGCTGCGCTCTCTTTTCCATTGTTAAAATAGATCAGGGAACCGGAGCCGTTCGGAACCAGCATATAACCCTCTTCATCCGTTCCTGCTGTTCCAAAATACCGGAGCATCTGGATACGGAACAGGGCACCGCCGCCATATTCTTCTACCTGATCCATGGGAATGGAAGCAGTAAGGGCATCACCATCCAGTCTGTACTCCAGTGGGACGCTAAAAGAGATCGGTACGGCGCCATCCACACCGGAATTCATCATCTCTTCCATGTACTCTTCTTCCGTAAATCCGGCTTCCTCAAAGTACTTGTTCAACTTACGCAGCTGGGAAGCACCCTTTACTGCAGATTCCAGAAGTTCCATATAATCATCTGCCACATCACTTTCGATGTACTTCTTTCCTACAAACTTGGCATCTGACTCTGACAGGGAACCCATGACTCTGTCAAGAGTGTCTTTGCTGATGTACTGAGGAACAATACCAGTAGCACTGGTCAGATCTCCGATCGTATAGATCAGTCTGACACCATTTTCAATACTCTCTGCACTGAGCTGTCCTCTTGAAGTACAGTAGCTGTAGGAATCCAGTGTTCCCAGAATTCTGGAAGTATTGAAATATTCCAGGATCAGCTGGGACTTCAGATAGTTTTTGTTGGTTTCTGTCGCAATGCTGTCTTCGTCTGCCGCAGCCGGATTGGAATAAGTGATCTGTCCGTTCCGTTTGTCAACAACAGCGATCTCTCCGCTTTCCGTATTCACATAAAGCTTAAGCTCTGTACTTTCTGCTGCAAGCTCCATGCCGGCCACATCGCTCTTCCCCTCTTTGATGGGTTTAAAATCTGTACCTTCCTCATAGGTATAGGAAGAAAGATTTTCTTTATAATCGTTGTAGAAATAATAGTGGATCAGGTAATGTGCAAGCCAGATCACAATGATCAGCAGGATGAGCCCTGACACGGCCAGTAAAACCTTTTTACTTTTTCGCATGTTCTGTCTCCTCCTAAACTCTGAATATCAGTTCCTGGTAAATACTGTAGAAGAAACTGTATACCTGATTGATCAGATCAACAAACAAAAGGGTTACAAAGATAATGATAAACATGGCAATAAATGTCAGGAATATGGTCACCAGCGTTTTGCCAAGGGTATAATTGTGGATCTCCATGATACCGATCAGCATCATGAACAGCCCGTAGGCAATCCCGATCCCGATGATCATGAAATAAAAGGCTTCCTCATTCTGTGCCACAAACTGGCTGACTACCGTACCAAGGTTCATGCACACGATCATGGGGATCATGGCATAGCCAATGGCAATGGCGATATCCTTCAATCTTCCTTCTCCCTCCATCAGGCAGGTGATAGACCAGTTTCCCACACAGAACAGGAAATAAAGCAGAAGGACTGCGATCAGCTCTGTCAGTGCGTTGACGTCCAGAGGATCCACGTCATTGACAATAAAGCTTGCCAGGATTCTGTTCATGGAAAAGCTGAAGGAGAACAGGATCACAAGGACGATGGCAATGGCTACGCTTCCCCGCTCTCTGTGACGGATCTCATAATATCCGTCTGCCGGATGATTTACCGTGTAAAAAGCATATTTCCACTTTTCTCCCGAAAACAGTTCTTTCATCCCTTCGCCCCTCCTTTCTTCTTTTCCTGAAGCTTCTTTTTGAAAAACTTCTTATATACGATACCTGCTACGATCAGAATAAGGATCCCTGTCATGAAAAGATTCATGTTCTTTGTCAGGATCTCATTCCGGTATCTCTTCCAGGCAACGGAATAATATTTTCTGTTCATGCCCAGTTTCAGGTACTTCATGGCTGCCTTATTGTCACCGGCTGTCAGGTAAGCTTTTCCGATACCGGTATTGGCCAGCTCATTGTTCTCGTCAAGGATCAGTACTCTCTTCCAGATATCAATGGCCTGTGTTTCATCTCCGTCATAACGCAGCCCCACTGCCTGGTCGATCAGGCTTCCATACTCTGTCTTGGCAAATTTCAGGATCGCTCCATAGTAGGCATCCAGCACCAGGATCTGGTCATCTGCTGTTTCGATCGCAACCGGTGTCGTAAAGGTTCCTTCCTGGGTTCCGATACCGCCAAAGATATAAAGCAGATTTCCTTCCTTATCGTAGGTAAAGATCCTTCCCCTCTTCCGGTCAAGCAGGGAATACATTCCCTTTCCCCTGTAAACCACATCCGTGATCTCACTGGGTCCGCTGTAATCGCCGTTTAAGTAGATCCTGACATCTCCGCCTACATTCTCGTTTTCACCCTTCTGGATAACATCCTTGCCCTGAGGGTTCAGTCTTCGGACTGCCTGCTTTCCTTCGGAATCAATATTGGTTGCATAGATGAATCCGCCGGTATCCACATCCATTCCGGTAAACTCTGTCGGAATGTAAAGCTGCTGTTTGGAACGCTCTTCCTTGGTTGCGATCTTTCTCCAGAACTTTTCCCAGAGAGTGATCTTAACATCGATGGTTCCGAAATATCCGGTAAAGGAGCCATCACTTTCAAATACGAGAATACCCTCAAAGGCATTCTTGGAAATGACATAGGCTCTGTCTGCATAGTCTACCGTTACCTTGATCGGTACAAAGTCGAAGTTTTCTTCCAGTACTTCTGACTGGGGTTTCTCTATGGTTCTGACAAACTCCCCTTCCGGTGTCAGCACCACGATCCTTTTATTGGCGGAATCTGCCACGTACAGTTCTTCATTTTCGGAAACACATACGCCGTAAGGCTGATTGAAATGATCGACGCTTCCATCCTTCTCAAACTCTTCAATGATACGGACGGTATTCTTCATATCCTTACTGACTACTACGATCCGGTTGTTCTGGGTATCTGCCACATAGATCAGTCCGTCCGGTGCCACACACAGATCCTGGGGTTCCCGGAAAGCGGTGGTTCCAAGGCTCTGTCCTGTCACGGATCCTTCCGGCACGTAAGCTGCCGGTGTCAGTACGATATTCTCACGATAATCATAATTGTAGGTATCATAGGGCTGATCTTCCGCATGTACCACCTGCACAGGCAGGACTACCAGTGCGGAAAGGGTCATCAGAAGAGCAGCAGTTTTTCGGAATAATGTTCTGTTTTTCATTCTGCTCCTCCTTATCAGTCTTTCATACCGGATGTGGTCATGGTTTCCAGTACGTTGCTCTGGCATGCCAGGAAGAAGATGATCGGCACTGCCGCAACAATAAAGGTTACTGCCGCTGCTGCTCCTGCTCTTGCCGTACCGCCTGCTGCGATCTGCTGCAGTGCAAACTGGAGCGGCTTTAACTGTTCATCTCTCAGGAACATGCTTCCTGTGTTGCCCCACATCTGCTGGAACTGGAAAATGGCAAGTGTCAGCCATGCCGGCTTTACATTTGGCATTACGATCTTCCAGAAGATCTGGTATTCAGAAGCACCATCCAGTCTCGCTGACTCCATCAGGGATGTGGGAAGCTGTTCCATGAACTGCTTCATCAGGTAAAGTCCCATACCATAGGAGCAGGCCGGCAGGATCAGTGCCAGATAATTGTTGTTGATTCCCAGCCAGCTGATGATCATGTAGTTGGGGATCTGGGTTACGGTCCAGGAGAACATCATGGAAAGCACTACCATGTTGAACAGCAGCTTCTTTCCGGGGAAATCATGCTTTGCCAGCGGATAGGCTGCCAGGGAGGCAAGCACTACGTGTCCTACTGTACCAAAACCGGTGATGATGATCGTATTTAATATGTATCTGGAGAAAGGCACCCAGGAATCATTCATGATCGTAAACAGATCCGTGAAGTTCTCAAGAGTAGGGTTCCTTACCAGGATCCTTGGCGGGAACTGGTAAATTTCATCCAGTGGCTTTAAACAGTTGTTAATGATCATAACAAGGGGAAGAGCCATAAAAAATCCACAGATTGCCATGATAAAGAACAAAAGGCCGTTTCCTGCAACGGAACGATTCAGTTTCTTTTGTCTCGGTTTAAAAAAACGTCTCTTTTTCACTTACTCTCCCACCCTTCCTAATAATTTCTGAACTAACTTGTTGGTACCAACCATCAGCAGGAACAGTACCGTTGCGATCGCGGAGGCATAGCCCATATCAAATCTCGTTGAACCGTAATCCAGAAGGTGGGTGACCACAGTTGCTCCGGCATAGTTTACAGAAGGATTTCCTGCAAGCTGGATGGAAATATCCGCTACTGCAAAGGACTGGGTGATCTGCATTACCGCACCGAACATGAGCTGAGGCTTCATGGCCGGCAGTGTTACATACCAGAGCTCCTGCCATCTGTTCTTGACGCCGTCAAGGGCGGCTGCTTCATACAGGCTCTTGTCTACTGTCTGCAGACCGGCGATAAAGGAAAGGAAGCCGGTACCAAGGGACAGCCAGAGCTGCACCACGATCAGACAGGGCAGAATGTATTTGGCATCCTGCATCCAGAGCTTCTGCTCGTTGATGATCCCCAGCTTGATCAGGATACCATTGAGGTAACCATATCTGTCACTGGAAAGGATCAGGCTCCATACCATGTAGGCATTTCCACAGATAGACGGTGCGTAAAAGATCAGTGTCAGCAGTGTTCTTACCTTGCTGGAAAATTCATTGATGATCCAAGCAAAGATCAGACACAGCAGGTAACTGACAGGTCCTGTCACCACCGCAAAGATCAGGGTGTTTTTCAGGGATACCAGGAAGATGTCATCTTCCAGGAAAAGCTTGATATAATTGTTCCAGCCATTAAAGGTCGGCCATTCCAGCATGTTAAAATAGGTAAAGCTCAGTGCAATACTGGTCAGTACCGGCAGTACCGTAAACAGGAAGAAAAGAATAAAGTAAGGAGCAAGCATCACATAACAGGCTTTATTCCTTTTGATCTGATAGCCAAGCGAATGCTGTTTCTTCGCCTTCACAAGAGCTTCTTTTGACGCCATTTATTTTTCCTCCTTCTGATCATCCAGTGTCGGCAGGCCAAATTCCTTCCGCTTGTATGTGATCTCATCATTGATGTACAGAACCTTATCCATCAGCTCTTCTCTCGGGGATGCGGTATCCGTTTCCGTTGTTACGGTGTAGAATGCGTTGTTGATATTTCTCCAGGAGTAGTAACCACCGGGCACCTGTGGGATTCCCTTCACCCAGGTAAAGGCTTCTGCCAGGGATTCATAGGTTTCTACCGGCCATGGCATGTTCTCAAATGCCTCCTTATTGGCTGTCGCCACTCTGGCTGCGGAACCCATCAGGGATTCCATCTCTCTGTCAAACAGTGTCTGGGTATCTGCACTGGTCCACCATTTCAGGAATTCCCAGCAGGCATCCGGCTCCTTCGTATCTGCCATGATCATGCTGGCAAGACCGGTACAGCCAACGGAGTGATCTATACTGCCATCCTCCTTCACCGTTCCGGGTACCATGGTGAAATCCCACAGTCCTGCGATATCCGGTGCGGAAACCTCCAGGTTGTTATAAGTGGTATAGTCTGCAATGATGATCGGACATTCTCCGGTACGGAACCTCTCTTCCACACTGGTCGTCTTGTCCAGTCCGTAATCGGTATAATATTCGCAGTATTCCTTAAAGGTATTGACTGCGATATCGGAATCAAGCGCTGAGGAAATGCCTCCCTCGTTGTAATACTCTCCTCCATTCTGATACAGCAGCATGGCGTAGATCTGTTCTGTCGGGAGCATTCCGAATTCCATCTGGTTCTTGGCAAGCACTGACATGGTTACCTTCACATCATCCCATGTTTCCGGAACACCGATTCCCAGCTCTGCCAGAATATCCTTACGGTAGAACATAACCGGGAAGGTCTGTGTCTCAGGCAATGCATATACCGATCCGCCAAAGCCAAAGGCGGTCAGGGCGCTGTCATAATATCTGTCTGCCACCTGATCAAAGTCAGAAAACTGTGTCAGATCCAGTACCGCATTACGCAGTCCGTAGTTGACCGGTGTGTCATTGGCTGTAGTCAGGACCGCTCCTGCCACACCGTTGGTATTGGCTACCTGGATCGACACATCCGGTCCCTCTCCCGCCAGTTCTGCACGGAGCAGGGTGTTCATATCTACCAGCTGTACGTTGACATTGATATTGGTCTTGCTGGTGAAGGACTCATCGATCAGGGCACGGATGACATTGGCCTGATCACGTCCGGTTCCTACCCAGAGGGTAATGGTCTTTGTTCCTTCCGCTTCCTCATCAGAAGCACCCAGTGAGTTATAATCAATAATGAAGGAATAATATAATCTCTTTACTTCGTAGGCCAGCTTGTCAAAGAAACCATTCTTTGGAACCTTTACTGTCTCTTCCGGAGAATAAATATTGATCCGGTCGATCTGCAGCGGCTGGCTGATAACCTGTGTGATCCAGGTACCGCAGGCTCTTACATTCTGCTTGTATGTGGAAATAACCTTTACAAAACGTTCTTCATCAACGATCAGATAGTCAAGCTGATCTCTCATCGTGATCAGTACAGTTTCCTTATCGGAAGTCCGTCCGGAAGAAGCCCGAAGGTCTGTGATCGCCTGATCCAGCTGATCCCTTACCTGTACCAGTTCTCCGTTCAGTCCGGGAAGGGCTGCCTCAATCTGATAGTCACGGTAGGTATCCGGCTTTACACCTGTGATCCTGATCACCTTCCGGTAAATGGAGTTAAGCTGGGAAACACAGTCCTGTACACTGGCGATCACATCAGAGAACTCGCCAAGCACCACTTCCATCCGTAAGGTATGGTTTCCTGCCGGCAGGTAAAAGCTGTAAGGATTTCCCTCCTCATCAGACAGCACATCTGTCCGCCAGCCGGAATCATAGGTGAAGCCGTAATCCTCCATTTCCTTAAAAGGTACTTCTCCATCTATGGTAATCTTTCTGGATACATAAATTCCTCTCATGAAGCTCTGCTTGTCAAACAGGGAAATATTATAATAGCCACTTTCATCTACGGTAAATTCCCATTCGATCCACTGGCCGGCATCGCTCCAGCTCTCACCGCCAATGGTGTTATTCAGCAGTTCCTTTGCACTGGAAGGATATACGGCCGGTGAAGACTGGTCCTGCTTGGGATACAGCATCTGGGAAGAAGTCTTTACGGCATTTTCTGCCTGTACCACAACCTGCATGCCTTTGGTATCTGTAATTCCCTGTGCATCCCATGCGGCTTTTACTTCCTCATAGCTCTTTACTTCTTCTTTATTCGTAAGGATCAGCTTATGGATCAGCATGGGCTCTCTCTGGGCATTTATGGAAATCGTATGACTTCCTTCTGTCAGATAAACCTTGAGAGGCTCCGTAATATAACCATTGTTATCATGCAGATCAGAAACCATCCATTCCGGGATCTCCACGGAAGCCGGCTTCATATCATTCCCCTGATTATCCTTTTTCCACTCTACATCCATGACCCAGTTTGCGAAGCTTTCCTGCGCCACATCCGTAGACCACACTCTGGCAAACTCGATCAGTGACAGTTCCCCGTAAGGAAGCGTTCCATCTACAAAGAAGCTTCTCTGGATCTCGGAGTTCTTTCCTGCTACCGGGAAATACTCTACCTGAAGCTGATACAGACCGCTCTTCTCCACTTCCACGGTAAATTCAATATAACTGTCTTCCGTAGTCAGCACGCTTTCTCCTGCCATGCCTTCATAATCTGTCAGGATCTGCGGCTCTGTCTCCTTATCCTTCTCTGCGTAGCAGTCATAGTCAGCAGCCAGCACCTCAATCGTTTCTGCCGGGCTGTCTGCATCCTGATGCTCCGCCAGATATTCCTTATAACCAGGAATCTCATCCGAAATGGAATAGGTACTGACGATCTCTCTTGCTTCTTCCTGTGTCAGTGATGCGCTTTTCGCTTCTGCCGGCAGTGCCCCCGTATAAAGAATAGCTGCCACCTCTGCCATTACAAGCAGTCCTGCTGTCAGTTTACTTTTCACTCCCCGAAATTTCATACCAAACCAAGCCTTTCTCTTTTTCTTATAAAGCCTACTGTGCATACCAGGCATCTCCTGTGACCTCCGATGCCGGCATGTAAGCTCTCAGTGCCTTCTCCATCAAAAACGTACTGCAAAAGCAGATCGCCCCCGGCAGAAACAGGATCACCGGCACGGGCAGATAATAAAACCAGATATAAAACAGTGCTGCACTTCCTCCAAGTAAGATCACCGTATACCCAATGAACCGAACCGCCATCACAAAGGCCAGCCTTACCATCAGTCCCGGCTTCATGGTGAACCGTGAAAGGATCGGGAAAAGGTAAAGCAGTACTGCTATCGTGACTGCCATAACCGCCACATACACACGGTTCAGAAATGCCGTATTCTCCGTTCCCATGGAAAGATTCACCATCCGCAGATGATTCAGGAGAAACAACCACAGCATGGCTGCTACGGTAAACAGGCTTCCTGTCTTAAAGGTTCTTTTAAAGGAAGCAAAATATTCTTTCACTGGATAGCTCCTGTCCTTCCTTACCGATTTCATCATGGCATAGTACAGTGATGTAACTGAAGTACCTATGGTAAACAACGGAATACAGGTGATCAGGAAGATCACATTCAGTATGATGATCCATCCCGCTTTCGTCAGGAAGTACATCAGTCCGGAGTCAGGAGAAAACAGCTTCTTTTGCTTTTTCATTTCTGCCTGTTTCATTGCTGCAGCTCCTTTCTGATCGGATAGGTTGTCAGATCCGGCAGATCAGAAAGAGTGATCACATCTTCGTCTGCATACACCTTTTTCAGCATGGACTCCTCTGTATACTGTTCACTCAGTGCTGTGATCGCCATGTTCTTCACTACGAAATCACCCTGCCAGGTACACCACATACCCCACATGGCTCCGTCTCTTCTTGCAAGATCCGGATCAAACAGGCATCCGTTCTCTGTCAGATACACAAGCTTTGTTTCCTGTGAATAATTTTCTGCTGCATTGAAGTAGGCATCTGCCTGCGATGTATATACATGCTCACCGGGATAAATATCCTCACCGATGATGTCTACATATTCATCTCCCGGATACCAGTCTGCATCCTGTCCGTTCCAGACCCAGATCAGATTGTTCAGTCCGCATTCCTTTGTGAATTTCTCATACATGGCTATGTACAGCTTCTTATATGCCTCCGGTCCTGATGCGCCCCACCAGAACCAGCCGCCGGAAGCCTCATGCAGAGGCCGGAACAGAACCGGGATATTTTTCTCTTTTAATATAGTAAGCTGCCCTGCGATCACATCCATATCGCTCATCAGCAGTTCATATCCTTCTTCATCTTCTCCATTCATGATCTTTGCAAGATCAATGTTGGTCTTCTCTGTATAGAAGCTTCCGCCCCAGTCACCGGTAATGTACTTTGACGGCGGTGTCCAGTGCCAGTGAAAAGCTACGATACCGCCCTGCTCCCAGTAGGAAATGGCATACTCGGTGGTATGTCCCTCTGTCCCATGTTCTACACGGGAAGGAGAATAATCCATAAAGTCCATGGCAAGCACTGCCGGCATCTTACCGGTCTCCTTTTTGATCACCTGTACTTCCTTACCGAAAGGCCCCTGGTCACAGGTCTGTCCTGACAGAAACTTTGTTCCGTAAATATCACAGAGATAACTGTAAAGCCGCTGTGTTTCTTCGGAAGACTCCGCATTGGAAAGCTTTGCAGTCACGTTATAGATCGAAGCATCGACCGGTTCTGCTGTTGTGATCACTAATTTGTCCAGGCTGACCCACCCCCAGTACTTCCGGAAGACTACGGTGTGTTCCCCTTCTTCCAGATAAACATGTGTCAGAACAGAGGAAGAAAACTGTTCCTGATCGGTATACACCGTTCCCATCTCTTCTCCGTCTATGGTAACGTAATTATATTTCTCACCGCCCATACTGGCGCTCAGAAAATCAAGATCATAAAAATCGGTTTTGGGTATAGTAACAGAAAAGGTACAGGTATCCTCGTCAGTTTCAAATCCTTCGACATAGCCACTGCCGGTATATCCTGTTTTAGAAAGTGACCCCGGAACTGCCACATTTCCCGAAAAAGACGCTTCCTCTGCCTCATAGGTTAAAGTAACCTCCGGTACAAAAGCTTCCTTCCCAGTACTCTTCTCCAAAGAGTCAGAATTTCCTGATAAATTTGTGCATCCTGCCATAAGAACGGCTGCTACAGATAACAGCACAGCGCAGGCTGATCCAAAACTCCCCCTCATGTTTCCCTCACAATCACTTAAGTTACGTTTAAATTAATTTTTAATCATTTGTAACCTTATTTATAGTTTAAATTATACGCTCCCTGCCAACTATCAACACCATTCATTATTGCTATTAATATTGTTTTATTGCTCTGAATGTAAACTTTGTATAGTTAAACAAATCCAAGTCGTTTTTTTTGTGCATTTTGCATATTTGTTTTATTTAACCATCTTTAATAAGTCGTCATTTTTACAGTTTATATTTTGAGTTATATTAACTCTTTCTTTTCCACCAAATTAAACTTCCTGTGTATATAAAAAGACCTCTCCAAAGCCATGGCCTCTCTATACCACTCCCAAAGCCATACTTTGTGCTCTCTGCATACGCAAAAGAACCCTCTGGAGCCATGGCATCTCACAACGTGAAATACCATAACCCAGAGGGTTCTCATTTTACATTTTATTTCTGTTCAGGATCCCTGATTATACAGGATATGCTGCATTCTTGGTATCAGCCTGGCTCATGTCAACCTTTTCCTGCTGTGCCTGACGATACTTGAAGAAGTCTGTTGCTACCTGAGGGAACAGTGCATAGGACAGAACGTCCTCATCCTGCTGCTTCCATTCCTTCATCTCAGATTCGAGCTTGTCCATCTCGTTTGTTAAACCTGCAGCATCTGCAGAACGTGATGTGAATCTCTGTTCTCCGGGGATAACCTTGTCAATAACTTCCTGGTTCATAGGCTTAACAGTCTGACCATACTTACCACGGAGCAGATCCTTGAACTCTCCTGTAGCCATCTTGTATCTCTCACCCATTAATACGTTAAATACAGCCTGTGTACCAACGATCTGGGATGAAGGAGTAACTAACGGAGGCTCACCACAGTCCTTACGAACTCTCGGGATCTCTTCCAGTACTGCCTGATATTTGTCTTCTGCATGCTGCTCTTTCAGCTGGCTAACCATGTTGGAAAGCATTCCACCAGGTACCTGATAAAGCAGAGTCTTGATATTAACACCAAGAACCTTTGTGCTCATGAGGCCATTTGCAAGGCACTCCTCACGGTAAGGTCTGAAGTAATCAGCGATTTCTGCCAGAAGGTTCTGATCATAACCGGTATCATAAGGAGTTCCCTTAAAGGTCTCAACCATAACTTCTGTTGCAGGCTGTGATGTTCCAAGTGCGAAAGGTGAAATTGCACAGTCGATCACATCTACGCCGGCTTCTACTGCCTTCAGATATGTCATGGAAGCTACACCTGAAGTATAGTGTGTATGCAGCTGGATCGGAAGCTTTGTGTTCTCCTTCATAGCCTTAATCAGCTCACCAGCCTTGTAAGGAACAAGCAGACCTGCCATATCCTTGATACAGATGGAATCAGCACCCATCTCTTCAATCTTCTTTGCCATATCTGCCCAGTACTCAAGGGTATAAGCATCACCCAGTGTATAGGAC
>CACXDC010000248.1 GCA_902766365.1 uncultured Lachnospiraceae bacterium
CCATCCTTCCGGCTCATTTAGCAGAGGTATAACGTTGAAAAATCCTTGATTTTCAAGGAAAAATGACTTGACTTTATAGGGAGGAAAAATATGAAGAAGAGATGTATGAGCATGTTGCTGGCAGGAACGCTGCTGGCGGCAACAATGGCAGGAAACGTTGTTACATCATTTGCTGATGAGACAAGCTCAGATGACCAGGTTACAATTAAACTTGCAACATCGCTTTATGTTGAGGCGAATCATCAGGCGGTTTTTGACAAGCTGCTTGAAAAGTTTAATGAAGAGCATCCGAATATCAATGTTGAAATCTATGGAACCGGCTGGGATGGCTTCTGGCAGGGAATTACAACAGAAATCGCTTCCGGAAGTGAAGGCGATATCCTTCAGATTACACCTTCTGAGCTGAACAGCTATTATGCATTGCGTGATGGCGGTGCCTTCCTTTCCCTGGATGATTACATTTCTAATTCTGATGTTGTTACAGCTGATGATCTTGTTGGCCAGGAAGAGTGTCAGATTGACGGCAAGAATGTAGCACTTGCTAACTATGCTTATGGAAGTTCTGCAATATTCTACCGCAAGTCCATTCTTGAGGAATGTGGAATTGATCCCGCATCTATTGTTACGCAGGAAGATTTGACAAATGCAATGCGTACAGTAACGGAAAAAGGTTATGTAGGCATGGGCATTGTCGTAGGAACACATACCTTTACATGGACTGAGTGGGGCAGCAATTTTGTAAGACCTATTACAGGACTGTATTTTGAAGATGAGAAGGGGCCGTACAGCGCTGACACGATTAATGTTAATAGCCAGGCTGCAATTGACATGGCTTCCTGGTGGCAGAGCCTCATTTCTGAAGGACTTGTAAAAGCCGGAACAGACAAGTCTGATGCCCGAGAGCTTTTCTGGAACGGTCAGGCAGCATTTGATCGTGATGGTCCTTGGTTTATTGGCATGACTCAGGCGGAGAGCCAGGATGTTTTTGACGATATGGGTGTTATTGCAATGCCGGCTGTTTCCTATAACGGTGAAACATACAAAGCATCTCCGATTAACTATCCGTACATTATGACAATCAGCAGTAATTGCGAACATCCGGATGAGGCATGGACATTCATTGAGTGGATGGCCTCTGAAGAGGCACAGGAAATAATTGCTGAATGCGGTATGGTTCCGTGCTCAAAGGCATATTCAGGCACGGATACTTATCTTGCAGCATATCCGATGCAGGCACAGATGATGGGCTTTGAGAAGGATTATGTTCTTACTCCAAACCCGACGACTCCGGCTTTCTCTGAACTGGAGCAGGAACTGAACGAAGGCTGCCAGAGAATGTTTGGTGAAAATCTTGAAGATCCTAAGACGGTTCTTGATGAAGTCGCGGATCAGATGAAGTCTACGATGGCTGATTGGGAGTAAACTTATCTTATTATCTAATAATATTGGAAGGTAGTGCGTAATTTCCTTATAGCCTGGCTTTCAAGTTAGGACTTTTTAATAGAGTCTCAGAGGAAGCCTCATAAATGAGCTGCCCTGAGGCTCTTATTATGTAAACTTTCTGAGCATATAAGTATAATTGCAACAAGTATAAACAGTATATGCCATGGAAAATCGAGGTTTAGATGTGAAAAAGAATAGACTCGGAAAGCAAAAAGTAGATAAGTATGGCTATGCTTTTGGGTGGCCGCTGATGCTGGTAATGGTTCTGCTTTTGCTTTATCCCATTATCCAGATTACAATTATGAGTTTTCAAAGTTGGTATTTGCTGCGTCCGCAGAAGAATGGAGTGTTTATCGGATGGAATAATTTCAATAAATTATTTCAGGATAAATATTTCTGGTCATCTGTCAGAAAGACTGCAGTATATATGCTGGTCACCATTCCGGTACGTTATATACTTGGATTTGTGACGGCAATCCTGCTTAATCGAGATTATAGGGGACGCGCAATCTATCGCGCTATGGTAATTATTCCGTGGGCTGTTCCGGAAGTTGTAACATGTCTGATCTGGATGCTGATGTATCAGAAAGATTATGGAATAATCAATAAAATCCTTTTGGATTTAGGATGGATTTCCAGCGGCGTAGGCTGGATTTCAGATACGAACGTTGCAATGACCTCTGCAATCATTGTTAATATATGGAAGGGTTTTCCTTTTGTTGCTTTAATGCTGCTGGCTGGTATGCAGAGTATTCCAGAAGATGTATATGAAGCCGCAAAAATGGATGGCGCAAGCAGCTTTAAAATTGTCACTAACATTGTTATTCCTCTGCTTAGGCCAGTCTCAGCAGTTGTATTCATGCTTCTGGTTGTTTGGACAATCCGGGATTACGGTATTGTTTATGTTTTGACAGGCGGTGGCCCAAGTCGGGCAACAGAAGTCCTTACAATCTATATGTATAAAAAGGCATTCAGTGATTTTAATTACGGCATCGCCGCGGCTAGCGGATTTATTATGATGATCGTTGCCTTTGTATTTGTATATTTCTATATGAAAGCGCAGAAGAATGGAGGAATGGAGCTGTGAAAGCTAATAAGAGAAGAAAAGATATTCTTACTTATATCTTCATCACAATTATTGCACTGTTCTGTATTGCTCCCGTTCTCTGGATGATATCATGTTCCTTCAGGCCAACTAGCGAGATATACAGCTATGATATTACTATACTTCCTAAAAATTTCACTTTGGACGGATACATCAAGTTATTTACGGAAACTACCTCTACTGTAGATTTTTGGCAGTGGGCCAGAAACAGTGTGCTCATAGCTTCAGTTTCATGCATTATCGGTCTGATAGTAGCTTGCTTAGGAGGTTATTCGTTATCTAAATTCCGCTATCCAGGCCGACTGCCAGTAGCTTATACGATTGTTGTTGCACAAGTCATTCCTGGTACATTGCTTCTGATCCCTATGTACTTGTTGCTGAGTAAATGGAATTTAGTTGATACATATCGTGGTTTGATTATATTGAATGTTTCCTTCTCGGTCCCATATTGTACCTGGATGATGAAAGGTTATTTTGATGGTATTCCAAATGATCTTCTGGAATCTGGGGAGATAGATGGGGCTTCAAAATTTCAGACATATTTCAAAATTGTAATGCCCCTGGTTACGCCTGGAGTAGCAGTCACTGCCTTTTTCTCCTTCATCAATTCCTGGAATGAGTTCCTTTTTGCCAGTGTTCTGATGAAGAGCTATGATAAATGGACTCTGCCGGTTGGTCTTTCTACCATGAAAGGTCAGTACACGGTTGATTATACGACTATGATGGCTGGTGGAGCAGTTATTACGATACCCATAATTATATTGTTCCTGGTTCTTCAGAGACATCTTGTTTCTGGTATGACATCGGGAGCAGTAAAATAAAGATTTATCTAAGGAGGATAAATATATGATTCGTGTAGGTGTGATTGGTGCAGGTATTCGTGGAAGAATGTATTCAGAGACGCTTCTTCAGAATGCATATGCTGAGCTTGTTGCTGTGAGTGATACCAGTGCAGGTGCAATTGAAAGAATAAAATCCATGCTTCCGGATACAGTAAAATTTTATTCTGATTTTAAGGAGATGATTGATAAAGAATCTCTGGATGCTGTCATTGTAGCAGTTCCTGATTTCCTTCATCATGATCCGGTTATCTATGCTGCTGAACATGGATTAAATATCCTTTGTGAAAAGCCATTTTCAACAGATTTAAACGAGTGCATGGAGATGCAGGCAGCCATCGATAAAGCCGGTGTGAAATGTATGGTCGCATTTGAAAACCGCTGGAATATGCCCATGGTAGCAATGAAACAGAAAATTGATGAGGGCGTTTTAGGTGATATTGTAAATGTTAATGCCCGCCTGAATGATAAGATTTTTGTCCCGACAGAGATGCTGAAATGGTCCAAAGGTTCAAGTGTTGGCTGGTTCCTTTTCCCGCATGTTCTTGACCTTATTATGTGGTTTAACGGTGGCAAGAAGGTTAAACAGGTTTATGCGGTGGGGACAAAGAAGGTTCTAGCGTCTATGGGACTTGATATTTATGATAGTATGCAGGCAACGGTTACCTTTGAAGATGACACTTCTGCAACCATGACTTCCAGTTGGATCCTTCCGAACAGCCTGGCGCTGACATATGATCTTAAAATGGAGATTATTGGCGAAAAGTCAACTGCATACCTGAACACATATGATCAGTGTGCCCAGGTCTTTTCAGATAAAGCAGAAAACCTGCATTCCCTTGGAACACCGATTGATGGAACGCTCACAGGTAATTCCAACTTTATGACACATCATTTTATTAATGTATTGCGTGGAACAGCAGAGCTCGATGCGGATTCAAAGAAAGGCGTGTACAATACAAAAGTTATCTGCGCTATTCATGAATCAGCTGCGGCAGGCGGCAAGGTAATCACTCTTTAAGGCGGGGGATTTTCATATTTATGGTGAATTCTTCAATGGTTGAAAGTGTTTATAAGGTTTCAACCAGACACTTCAACAAGGCACTTTCAGAAGATATGTGGTGGGAAATTCCTTTGGAGCTAGATAGTTCTTTCCAAATTACTAATTGGCGCGATGAAGGAGAGGTAGGGCCTGATACATTTGGACAATTATTTTATTATCCTGAGAGAGGTTTCCTATTAACTATGTGGTGTCAGGAGAACCATCCCAGGGCTCTATATCATAACCCAAATGATCCGGTCCATACAGATAGCTGCATGGAATGTTTTCTGAATATATTCCCTGACCGTCCGGAGTATGGTTATATCAGTGTTGAAATGAACGCTAATGGCGCATCACATTGTTCATTTGGCACAGGCAGATATACAAGGCAGTTTATTCTTCAGCGTGGCCTTCCTCATCCTGAGGTTTATACTGAAAAATTCCAAATAAATGGGGTGGACTACTGGAGAGCATCTACTGTGATAGAAAATTCCTTGCTATCAGAGCTGTATCAGCGTCCGATATCTATTGCCGCTGGGCATATGATGAAAGGGAATTTTTATAAGTGCGGAGATTACACTAGGCAGCCACATTGGGGCTCATGGGTGCCAGTAAGAAAACTTGACTTCCATGATCCAGAGTGTTTTGGGGATTTAATTGTGACATAATCAAAGGGGGATGTTGTTTTAGTACAGCGTCCCCTTTTTTCAAAAACATTTTTACTTGGAGGTGAAGAGAAGAACAAAATGAGAACTGAAGAAGTTGAATTTCTTTGCGAAAGATTTAGATTCGAGGGAACTGTAACAGAGACAATTCAGTTTGGAAGCGGACATATTAACGATACATTTCGAGTGACTACTCAAACAGCTGAAAAAGAACGCCATTATATATTGCAGCGTATTAATAATTCAATATTTGCCCATCCTGAGCAGGTAATGGAGAATGTAGTAGGAGTAACAAATTTCCTTCAGAAAAAGATATGCAAATGCGGGGGAAATCCAGAAAGAGAAACTCTAAATATTGTTCTTACCAAAGATGGTCAATCATTTTATAAAATGCCGGATGGTAACGTGTGGCGTGCATATCTTTTCATTGAGAATGCTACAGCATATGATCAGGTCCCAAACGAAGATATATTTTATCAAAGTGCATATGCCTTTGGACATTTTCAAAGAATGCTGGCAGATTATCCTGCTGATCAATTATTTGTAACGATTCCTGATTTTCACAACACAGTAAAACGGTTTTCGTATTTTCAGAGTACGATTAAAGAAAATGCATCTGGTCGTTTAAAAAATGCTTTGGATGAAGTAGGATTTCTGCTCGATAATGAAAATATTAGTTATATTCTGTTGGACAGGCAGGAAGACGGGAGGCTTCCGCTTCGTGTAACGCATAATGATACAAAACTTAATAATGTAATGATTGATAATGACACTGGGAAGGCAATCTGTGTAATCGATTTGGATACAGTTATGCCAGGGTTATCGGCGACTGATTTTGGAGATGCGATCCGCTTTGGAGCAAGCACTGCTTCTGAGGATGAAAAAGATCTCAGAAAAGTAAATTTTGATCTCCATCTCTATGAAGTATACGCGAAGGGATTTCTGGCAGGCTGTGAGGGAGCATTAACATGTGCGGAAATAGAGATGCTTCCGTATGGAGCATTGGTTATTACCTATGAGCAGGCATTGCGTTTTCTTAGCGATTATATTGCAGGTGATGTGTATTATAAAGTCGCCTATCCGGAGCATAATCTGGTTCGCGCTCGCACGCAGATTAAATTGGTTCAGCAGATGCAGGCAAATTTTAGACAGATGCAGGATATTATCAGTAAGAATGCATAACTAGGCCGGATTATTTTTACCTTTGTGTTTATTACATGGCAATGGTTATTTATAAATGGGAGGGCACAGATCATGATCAGATTTGGTACTGGTGGATGGAGAGCGGTTATTGGCGATGAATTTATTCGGAGCAATATTGAACTCCTGGCAAAGGCTATGAGCATTAAGATGAAAAGGGAAGATAAGACAACCCAGGGGATTATTCTAGGTTATGATAAGCGTTTTCTCTCAAAGGAGGCTATGCAGTGGTGCGGCCAGGTTTTCGCAGCGGAAGGAATTAAGGCTATGCTGGTCAACCGTGCGGCGCCAACGCCGCTGATCATGTTTTACGTGGAAAAGCATGAGCTTCCATACGGAATGATGGTCACAGCTTCACATAATCCTGCTATTTATAATGGCATTAAAGTTTTCACAGCCGGCGGTCGTGATGCAGATAAGACACAGACAGATGAAATCGAGGCTATTGCTGAGACAGTCACTCCAGAAGATATACATCGAATGGAATATGAGGACGGAAAGAAAGCCGGATTAATTGAAGAAATTTATCCGCTCAATGAGTATTTGGATAATATTATTTCCAGGATAGATATACAAGCTATTCGAAAGGCAAATCTTCGTGTGGCACTTGATCCCATGTATGGCGTATCTGAAATACCGTTGAAAACATTATTATTAACATCGCGCTGTGATGTGGAAACCATTCATGACAATCACGATACTCTTTTTGGAGGAAAGATGCCAGCGCCTACGGAAAATACGCTGCGTCCTCTTATTGCTACGGTCATGGATTATCCGTTTGATATTGGTATTGCTACGGATGGAGATGCCGACCGCCTGGGAGTAATTGATGATACAGGGCGTTATCTCAAGCCTAATGATATTCTGGTTCTTTTATATTATTATCTGGTGAAATACAAGAAATGGGAAGGACCGGTCGTTAGAAATGTTTCCACAACACATATGCTTGACCGAGTAGCTGAAAAATTTGGGCAGAAATGTTATGAGGTTCCTGTAGGATTTAAGTATATTTCCGCAAAAATGACAGAGGTAAACGCCATCCTGGGAGGAGAATCTTCCGGAGGCCTTACTGTCCGGGGACACATCAACGGGAAAGATGGTATTTATGCGGCAATGATGCTGGTAGAAATGATAGCTGTTACGGGCCGGAAGCTGTCTCAGATTTATGCTGATATCGAAAAGGAATGTGGGAAGATTTACATGGAAGAACGTTCTTATCGTTTCAGCCAGGCAAAGAAAGAGGATTTAAACAGAATCCTGTTTGAGGAAAAGAAAATTCCTGAACTTCCGTTTGACATTGAAAAAGTTGACTATATGGATGGCAGTAAGGTTTACTTTAAGAATGGTGGTTGGGTCAGCGGTCGTTTCTCTGGTACTGAGCCGCTTATTCGAATTTTCTGTGAAATGCCTGAAAAGGAAGATGCGGTAAAAATCTGCGAGATTTACGAGAAGTTTCTAGGCCTGGAAGCATAAATAAAAATAACCATATTCTCAATATCATATCAGCAGTTGGGTAATTCTGCTGATATGATATTGATTGAATTTCTCAATTCATTGAAAATTCATTGAAAGGGGCGGATCATTAGATGGAAAAGCCTGTATTAGTAATTATGGCTGCAGGGATGGGAAGCAGGTATGGTGGATTGAAGCAAATAGATCCTGTGGATGAACAGGGCCACCTTATTATAGATTTTTCTATTTATGATGCCTGGAAAGCCGGCTTCGAGAAGGTTATTTTCATTATTAAGAAAGAAAATGAAGAAGTTTTCAGGGAGGTAATTGGTGATCGTGTTTCCCAAACCATGAAGGTAGAATACGCATTTCAGGAGATAGATAATCTACCAAAAGGATATTCTGTTCCGGCAGGCAGAACAAAGCCATGGGGGACAGGACATGCTGTTTTATCTGCGGCACCGTATATTCATGGCCCATTTGCAGTTATCAATGCGGATGATTATTACGGGACGCATGCCTTCTCAATGATATATAACTATCTGAGTAATTTTTCAGATAATTCTAAGATGAATTATGCGATGGTAAGTTATATATTGGACAATACTCTTTCTGATAATGGATATGTTTCAAGAGGAGTATGTAGCATTGGGGAAAATCAATATCTGGAGGATGTTGTTGAGAGGACGAAAATTGTTCGCACCAAATCTGGCGCTGCGTTTAGTCAGGATGGGGGAAACACATGGACGGATATTCCTCTGGATACACAGGTTTCAATGAATTTATGGGGATTTGGGGAGAGCTTTTTGGAAGAACTGAAAGCTCGTTTTCCAATCTTTCTTGAAAAAAATATTCCGTCGAATCCTCTCAAATGTGAATATTTTCTCCCTACGGTTGCAGCAGAGCTTGTAAAGGAGAAGAAAGCTACGGTAAAGGTCCTTCCTTCAAAAGATCGCTGGTATGGTGTAACTTATAAAGAAGATAAACAAACAGTAGTTAATGCTGTGAAAAAAATGAAAGAAGCAGGGATATATCCGGTGGCTTTTTAAGATGAAGAATGGATAAGCATAGGAGAAAAGTTTATTATTGCTGTTGCTCAATTGCTGTTTTAACTCTACTAATTACAGCATTGATTGTTATTAAAATACCTCTCATGAAATTTACACATCTCATGGTATATGCTGATGAAGTGGATGCTTCCAGTGATGAAAAAATAGTGGAAGGTGAAAGCGAATCAGAGAGTGAAACAAAGGCTATTCAACCTTTTATACTATATCTTAGTGGTGTGGACACCCGAGATGCGGAACTGGTGAACAGCAATGGGGATGTGAATATCCTGATGGCTGTCAATCCGCAAACCAGAAACGTGCTATTGTTGAATACTCCCAGAGACTATTATCTCCAGAATCCGGCCGGTGGTAGCGCCATGGATAAGCTGACGCACTGCGCAGCCTACGGAGTGGAAAATTCAGCGAAGGCGCTGGAGCAGCTGTACGATTGTAAGGTTGATTACTACCTACAGATCAATTTCACAGGATTTGAGAAGCTGATTGACGTGATGGGAGGAATAACTGTATACTCGGACGAAGAATTTGATGAGTATGTGGAGGACGGTTCCATTTTTCATGTGGTCGAAGGTGAAAATTATATGAATGGCATGCAAGCGCTGGCATTTGCGCGTGACCGCTACCATGTGGCCTATGGTGACAACGGCCGTGGCCGCGACCAGATGAGAGTGATTAAAGCTTTGATAGACATGATCACTGGAAATCCTCTGAATACACTGAAACTCCTTCCGACATTGCTTAGGGAGATGAATGGAACCTTTAAAACAGATATGTCTGTAAGCGCTATGTCACTACTTTTGATGACGGAGCTTTCCGGAGGCGAGTCAGACTGGAATGTACAGCATTATGCGGTCACCGGGCATAATGGAGTGGACAAGACTTACTCTATGGCAGAACCGACGAATGTGATGTATCAGGATGAAAAACTAGTAAAGCACGCTGCAGATCTGCTTGACCTGACGATGGATGGTGCAGAACTGACAGATGAAATTGTCGGGGAGACAGTGCAGGAGTGGTGACTGTATCGCACTTTTTTGGCTTGTAAAACTGCAGAAGTTGATGTTTAGGAATGAGGGCAATATGGACCCCAATACGGAAACAAAGAAAAACAGTATGAAATCCCGCCTGCTTTTTCTTCAGTCTTATCTTTTACGAGATACGGATGTGGATCACCCGGCAAGGACGGATTATCTGATCCGTATCCTGCAGGGAGCAGGTTTTTCTGCGGATGCCAGAACGTTGCGCAATGATATTGATATGCTAATTAGTGGTGGATATTGCATTTGCACCATCAGGGAAGGAAAGTACAATGCCTATTATCTGGATGACCGTGATTTTGACCTCTCAGAACTTAGAATGCTGATTGATGCAGTATCTTCCTCGCGTTTTATCTCCAGGGAGAAGAGTGAGGAACTGACGGAGAAGCTTGCTTCCCTGGCTAGCGTCCATCAGCGGGATCAATTGAAAGCCCGAGTGTTTACAGCAGATAGGATAAAAGCGGACGATGACAGTTCTCTGGTAACGGCGGAATGGATCTGTGAGGCAATAGAGCAGAAGAAAAAAATCTCCTTCCAGTACTATGACTATACGCCGGATAAGAGGAAGGTGCTGAAGCATGATGGCGAAGTTTATGTCTGTAGCCCTTATGCGATTGTGTGGAATGATGATCGCTATTACCTGATAGGATATTCTGACAAGCACCAGAACATTGGTTCCTTCCGCCTTGACCGAATGAAAGGGCCTAGGATTCTACAGGAAGAAGCAAAGCCTGATGAAGAGTTCAATCCAGCGGAGTATACTCGGCATGCTGTAAAGATGTTCGGCGGCAGGGAGTGCGAGGTTACACTGCGTTGTCGAAATGATCTGATGAAGAATGTAATCGACCGTTTTGGAGAAGATATTGAGACCTGGACGGTAGGCAGGGATTATTTTGACGCCAGGCTACAGGTGCAGATTAGCCGGACCTTTTACAGCTGGGTATTTCAGTTCGCCGGAGGGATAGATATTGTTGCTCCGGAGGATATCCGGGAGGAATATCGTACAATATTGAAGGGAGCATTGTCGTAATGTCATATAAAACAGGAGATATGGCAAAAATTGTCGGTCTTACTCCGCAAACTCTTAGAGAATATGAGAAAGAAGGCTTGTTAGAAGCGGAAAAAGATCCTGTATCTGGATATAGATACTTTAATGCGGGTATGGTTTCCAAAGCAATAGCTATTCGGAGCCTTCGAAATATGGGCTTTTCACTTAATAAAGTGAAGATATTGCTTCGAAACATGGATTATAACGAATACTGTGCCTATTTTGAAGATATCAAGATTCAGCAGGAGAAAGCGTTGAAGAAGCAGATTCTTCTCTGTGAACGGGCACGGGAACAGTCAGAAACGATCTTGCACATTCATGAGGCATTACATCAGTGTGTCCTGCTGGAAAATGTGGATATTTATTGTCTCGACTATATGGAGGGAGAACGTCCTTTACTTGAAAATAAAGAAGAATTTGAGATCATGAATGCCTGGACAGAAGTCAGTATGTTCACGCGAAACTATTCTCCTGTTAAAGCTGAGAATTTCAAAAATCCGGTGATGGGACTTGCAATAGAGAAAAAATATGCAGATGAGCTGGAACTTCCTGTACAGGAACCAGTATATCTGCGTCATGCAGATCGTATGTTAACCATGATGGCAAGGCACTCAACGCATTCTTTGCCAGAGAAAAAGGAAATAAAGATACTTCTGGATTATGCAAATGATCAGCATTTAATGCTCTATGGGGACCCAATAATTATTAGCCGTTTCTCATATTGGGAGGATAACGAGGAAATTTCATACAGTATGTTGTACTATCCCGTGAAGTAGTATCAAAAAAATAGTTGCAACTTATTAAACGTGACAGGGATGAAAGAAAGCCAGTTCTTGGCTTTTTATGTTGGCATTAGGAGAAGACACAGATGATAAGAATCTACAGAGAAGAAACTTATGAAAAAATGAGTCTTAGGGCAGCATCAATCATCGCTGCCCAGATGATCAGCAAGCCGGATAGCGTGCTTGGGCTTGCCACCGGGACCACGCCCATCGGTATTTATAAGCAGCTTATCCATTGGTACAAGGAAGGTATCATCGATTTTTCCAAGATCCATACTGTAAATCTGGATGAATATCGAGGCCTGGAAGGCACACACGACCAGAGCTATCGCTATTTTATGGATACGAATCTGTTTGACCATGTGAATATTGATAAGGGGAACACTAATGTCCCAAATGGTATCGCCGAAGACACGGACGTAGAGTGCAACCGCTATGACAGGCTGGTCCAAAATCTTGGTGGCGTGGATCTGCAGCTTCTCGGGTTGGGGCGCAATGGACATATCGGATTTAATGAACCGGCAGACATCTTCCCGAAGGGTACACATGTGGTTGACCTCACACAAAGTACTATCGAGGCTAATGCCAGATTGTTTGAACATGTAGAAGATGTGCCGCGCCAGGCAATTACCATGGGAGTGGGCACGGTTATGAGTGCACGAAAGATCCTGCTGGTAGCCAGTGGGATGGCGAAAGCGCAAGCGGTTCTGGATTCTTTCTTCGGGCCCATTACTCCGCACGTACCGGCTTCCGTGTTGCAGCTCCACCATGATGTCGTGATCGTGTGCGATACAGCGGCACTGGCGCTAGTGGAGATGAAAGAAAGAGTACTCTTGATAAGGTAATATTAAAAGCCAGGTATGGAACCACCCTGGTAGCTTAAAAGCAAAGAAAATAAAACGTATAAAAATATTGCGTACGTTTCTCTCTTTTTTCTATGTTGACTCAAAAGCAGCCTTTGAGTTTATGATTATTGTTAACAAATAAACGGAAATCTCAAAGAAAGAAGGGAGAAGTATGAGAAGTAACAGAAAAGTTGTTGCTGTGGGTGCTTTCTTGGCGGCTGGAATAATTCTGACAGGTTCTTGCAGTGCAGCAGCACAGGATGGTACCTTTACTGCATCATCTCCAGGGTTTGGAGGAGATGTGACAGTCACCATCACAGTAGAGGACGGAAAACTTACTGACGTGACGGCAGTCGGCGACAACGAAACGGATGGAGTCGGATCAAATGCCATTGACAAATTACCAGGTGCGATCCTTGAAGCTGGAACATGGGACGTTGATGGAATCAGCGGTTGTACTTTTTCAAGCAATGCTGTAAAAGAAGCTGCAAAGAAGGCAATGGTTGAGGCAGGCCTTGAAACAGAAGAGTCTGCTGAAGTTAAGATGAAACCTGGAACTTATACCGCTACAGCGCCTGGTTTTTCTTTAGCACGGGATATTGTTGCAGAAGTTACTGTAGATGAAACAAGTATTAAGGATATCGTAGTGGATACATATAAAAACGGGGAAACTCCGCCTTTTATGAATCCTGTAAACGATGTTCTTGTTCCGCGGATACTTGAAAATCAGTCCACAAAAGTGGATGGGATTACAGGAGCGACCGCAACCAGCGCTGGTGTTAAGGCAGCTATTGATAATGCACTTCTTCAGGCTCTTGCTGCTGGAGGCAGCGATGAGTCCGCATTGGAAGCTTTTCATGAAGTTCCTGAGGATATCGGCGGAACGGAAGAAATTAACACAGAACTTCTTGTTATAGGTATGGGTGGCTCTGGATTAAGTACTTCGGTCAGCGCTGCAGAAAACGGCGTGGATGTACTGGCTATTGATAAGATGGCAAGAGTTGGCGGAACGACTATGTGCACAGGAACCATGCTCTCTGTAGATCCGCCTGAACATGAGAAAAAGTACAATAACGGGGAAGATTACGTAGATAAGGAAGAGTTCCGCAAGGTATGGCTTGATTATGTAGACGGTAAGGGGAAAGAAGATCTTATCAATTTGATGGTTGATAAATCTGGAGAAGCGCTTGACTGGGCCGATGAGCGTGGCTTTGATTTCATGGAGTATGCTGGAACCGGACTTGATGCGAGTGCTATATGGCCAGTTGCCATCGACTGGAAGATTGACAAGAGTAATTGGAACTGGTACCAGTATGTTGAGAACTACCTGAATAATTTTGCAGAGAAACTGACAGAACTTGGTGGCAAATATATGCTTGAGACGGAAGCATATGATCTTATTACGGATGAGAACGGTACCGTTGTTGGTGCGAAAGCACGCAATTTGGTCACCGGAACAGAATATGTCATTCATGCTAAGGTCGTCGCACTTGCAACAGGTGGGTTTGCAGGCAACGGCGAGATGACCACAAAGTATCTGTCAGATGAATATTATGATCTCAGCGGTGTCTGGAGTGTCTATGGCCTTAAGACAAATGACGGCAAGATGATTCAGAAAGCAATCGATCTTGGCGCCAGCACGAAATATATCAGTGCGCCGCCGGAAGTACACAATGCAGCGACACCTCAGTTCCTTAGAGGATTTGAGCGGCATGAAGTAAAGACAGATGGCGGATTTGGAACATTTATTTCTAAAGGCGGAAGCATTTACTGGTCAGAAGGTGATGCGCCTACTTATATGGTAACATCACAGAAGAGTCTTGCAGTGAACAAACATGGGAAACGATTCACAAATGAGGAACTTGTTTCAATGCTAAATTCCTGGATCGCCGGGCCTCAGTATTACAGTATCTGGAGTACAGATCAGGTTGAGAAGCTGCGCACAAATGGCTTCACCAGCACACCGATTGGTCCTGTTTCTCTGTATATGGGTTACCAGTGTGCAATTCCTGAGAATACGCCAATAGAAAATATTTACGACGTTCTGCAGGCAGGAATGGATGCGGGATTTGTCTTCAAGGCTGACACGCTGGAAGAACTGGCACAGGTATCCGGAATTGAAGATGCGGATGCTCTTGTGAAGACAGTAAATGACTATAATGGCTTCTGTGAGAATGGTGAGGATACTGAGTTTGGGAAGAACCCGGATTTCCTTGATCCTATCGGTGACGGACCATATTACTGCATCATCGGAACACCTTATTGTTATACCACCTGCGGAGGTCTGGAAGTAGATACAGATATGCAGGTACTTGATGAAGACGGAAACAAAATGCCTGGTCTCTATGCAGTGGGTACGGATACAATGGGAGTTATTCTTGCTCCTGACAAAGCATATCCGGTATTTGGCGGTGTAGCAAATGGCTGGGGCATTACTTCCGGTATGACCGCTGGACGTGCAATTGCGAAAGAACTGGGAAAATAAAAATCTTCAATAATGGATAAAGAAAGACAACAGGTACCTACCATGGAGTTAAAGTAGAATAACAGCATTGC
>CACXDC010000249.1 GCA_902766365.1 uncultured Lachnospiraceae bacterium
AAAAAAAAAAAAAAAAAAATATTATGACATCTGTCCATACTGTGGCGGTGTAGCAGAGGATGGAGATAAGGTCTGCAGTTACTGTGGATCTCTTCTGGATTATCATGAAGATGTTCAGGAGAAACAGGGGGCAGGAAAGTGATAGAGAAAGATAAGTTTCATATTTTTAATTATATCAAAAAGGAAGAGTACTGTGCCAGCATGGATGGCATGAGATATATGCTGAAAAAGCAGAAAAAGAAGGTACAGGAAAACGGCGAAGAAGTGGAAAAGGACGTTCTGCTTGTGACGATCTGGCCGGAACCATACTGCTATGCAAAAACACCGGAGGAAAAGAAACAGCGGATGGAATTCGATTTTTCCGCAGATGGAGTGATGGATGCAGCGGACTGGCTGAACGAACAGTATGCGCAGCAGAAGCCTTTGTGGACGCTTTCAAAAAAACTGGTTTAAAATACCGGCAGGGAATCTGTTTTTTACCTTGAAATGTTAACCGAAAATGCTTTATAATGAAACAGTAGTTGACATAAAACAGGTATGGAAATACGATACAGGACAGGAGATGAAGCTATGTCAGCAATTACATTCAGTAATAAAGTATTTGACAGAGAAGTGGCATTTTGTAAGGTGTACAGCCTGGAGAGCAAGGAGAAGCTGGAAAAGCTGTTTTTGAAAAACAGAATTTCCTATTTTATCGAATGGCAGGACAAGACTCTGTGGCAGCGCCTTATGAATAAAGATAAGAGCAAGGAAAAGAATGTTTTCACGATTCGGATCAATGAAGCGGATGTAGACAAGGCAAGGGATCTGGTTACCGGTCTTGAGTCTGTGAAGATACGTAAGATGGAACCGAATGAAAAATAAAGGATGCCCCGGCTGGTCCGGGGTATTTTTGTATCAAAGTGGCAGGAAAGTTACCGATCAATGATGAGAGTGGCTATATCATCATTGATCAGAGTGAAGGATCAGAGGAAAGCTATGGAAAAGCAGGGAAAAAGAAATTTTAGTGGGAAAAAATATCAGGGGAAACAGACTGACAGCAATAAAGGGAAAAAATCCGGGGAAATGAATAAATTCAGGGAGAGGAACATGTCCCGGGAGATGAAGAATTCTGGAGGAATGAATGAGCCTGGAAGAGAGAAGAATGGCTCTGCAATAGCAGGGCAGAAGGCAAAACCTGAACAGAGAAAAGATGCGGGAAAGCCCGTACAGAAAAAGAAATCTGTTTGCCCGGCATTTGAAAAGTGCGGTGGCTGCCAGCTTCTGGATGTGCCTTACGAAAAACAGGTAAAGAAAAAGGAAAAACAGCTGCAGGAACAGCTGCGGAGCTTTGGCAGACTGGAGCCGTTTATTGCCATGGAGAATCCGCTGCATTACCGGCATAAGGTCAAAGCAACCTTTGGCAGAGATCAGAAGGGCAATATTATCTCCGGAAATTACAGGGAAGGAACCCATTATCTGGTGCCTGTGGATAATTGTCTTCTGGAAAATGAAAAGGCAGATGCCATTATCAGGACAGTCAGAGGTCTGCTGAAATCCTTCAAGATCAAAACTTACGACGAGGATACCGATTATGGGCTTCTTCGTCATGTGATGGTCCGGGTGGGACATGCCACCGGAGAGATCATGGTGATTCTTGTGCTGGCATCACCGGTGCTGCCATCCAAGAACAACTTTGTGAAGGCCTTAAGAAAGGAACATCCGGAGATCACCACAGTAGTGATCAATGTGAATGATAAACGTACCAGTATGGTGCTTGGAGAGAAGAAGGAACAGGTTATCTATGGCCCTGGCTTTATTCTGGACAGACTCTGTGGCAAGACCTTTAAGATTTCTCCCAAGAGTTTTTATCAGGTGAATCCTGTCCAGACAGAAAAGCTTTATGGAAAGGCAATCGAGTATGCTGGCCTGACCGGAAAGGAAAAGGTACTGGATGCGTACTGCGGTACCGGTACGATCGGACTTATTGCTTCTGATCATGCCAAAGAGGTGATCGGTGTGGAACTGAACCGGGATGCGGTGAAGGATGCTGTGATCAATGCCAGACAGAACCAGGTATCCAATATCCAGTTCTACCAGAATGATGCCGGAGTGTTCATGACAGAGCTGGCAGAAAAGAATGAAAAGATAGATGTTGTCTTCATGGATCCGCCAAGAAGCGGAAGCAACGAGGAATTTCTGACTTCCCTGCTCAGACTCTCTCCCAGGAAGGTGGTTTATGTTTCCTGCAATCCGGAAACCCTTGTGAGAGACCTGCAGTTCCTGACAAAGCACGGATACCGGATGGAGAAGGGCGTGGGGGTAGATATGTTCCCAATGACGGTTCATGTGGAGACTGTGGTAGGACTACAAAGAAAGAATATGTAGAAATCCTTGAATTTACGCACTTTGTAGAAATTTTCAGTGTTAACAAAATTGCTGAAAATCACAAGGAAAAAGAGCTTGTGAGGAAAATAACGGTTGTTGTGGCATTAGACCTCGGTTGTGGGAACACAAATAATTCTGAATATGAAAGTAAATAGAGGACTATCAGATATGTTGATAGAACGTAGGGATACTTGAAAGAGTGTCCCTATTTTTATATTAGGGCATTCCATTAGGAGTGCCTTTTTCAATTCAATTTAAAAGGAGGTTCACTATGAACAACACAGCGTTAGGTGCAGAAAACAAAAAGAAACAGACAATCAATTTTATCAGCGAAGCACATGAAAAATTCTACTATGAAAAATTAAAAGAGGTACGCTATCAGGATGTGTACCACAAGGCACTTTGCTATTGTCTTGGTATCAGTGATGATACGAGAAGAAATATCAATAGCATCTATGATTTTAAAACAGGATGTGTAAAAACAGAATGTCTGCATGAAGGCTGGCAGACCAGTGGCAGTATGAAGGTGGTGCGAATGGCATTTAACCTGTATTGCAATGGCACACCGAGTGTAGATGATTACACAAAAACCGAGGAACAGGTAAACGAGTGCAGGCAGTATACAGTGGAGGACTTGTTCTGCTGTGCCTATGCACCTTTCTTTTGGCAGGCGATACAGATCCGTTATCCGGAGTATGCGACTTATAACCGGGAGCTGTATGCCTTATTTGGAGGAACAGACTAATGTTAAAAGTCAGATTGATGGGAACGAAGAATGACATTGTATGGTTTCAGAAAATCTTACAGCGTCATCCAAAAGTAGAAGTTCTGGAAATATCAGAGCTTTACAACAATAAAGGAACAAACAAATATTACAGAGCTTATGCAGAAGTGCAGAAAAGCAATGTAAAGAGCAGCAGATAAAAGAAAATAGTAGAGAATAGGAGAATTTATCATGTGTAAAGTTATCGCAATCGCAAATCAGAAGGGTGGTGTTGGCAAAACCACCACAACAAGCAATTTAGGAATTGGACTGGCAAAACATGGAAAGAAAGTTTTGCTGATAGACGCAGATGCACAGGGCAGTCTTACGGCAAGTCTTGGCATTCAAGAGCCGGACAGACTGGAAATCACGCTTGCCACCATTATGTCAAATATTATCAATGATGAAGAAGAAAGCCCTGAATATGGCATTTTAAAGCATGAGGAAGGGGTAGACTTCATGCCGGGAAATATTGAACTTTCCGGTTTGGAAACCTCGCTTGTAAATGTTATGAGCAGGGAAACGGTACTTCGTACTTACATAGAACAGCAGAAAGATCGCTATGATTACATTCTGATTGATTGTATGCCATCACTTGGCATGATTACGATAAATGCTTTTACCAGTGCGGACAGCATCTTGATTCCGGTACAGGCGGCATATCTGCCGGTAAAAGGTCTGGAACAGCTTATTAAGACGATTGGAAAAGTAAAACGTCAGATCAACCCGAAACTGGAGATAGAGGGTATTCTGCTGACAATGGTTGATAACCGTACCAATTATGCAAAGGACATCAGTATCTTGCTGATCGAGAACTATGGAAGCCGTGTGAAGATATTCAAAGAAAGTATTCCGATGTCGGTAAGAGCTGCTGAGATTTCTGCGGAAGGTGTGAGCATTTATCAGCACGATCCGAATGGAAAAGTGGCAAGTGCTTACCAGTCATTGACAGAGGAGGTGCTTGCAGATGAATAAGAAGGGGAGTGCCGCAAAGGTAAAACTGAGCAGCTTTGATGATTTATTTGGAACGGAGCAGCCACAGACAGGAACAGAGCAGGTGCAGGAAATCGCATTGTCAGAACTGCATGAGTTCAAAGGACACCCGTTTAAGGTACTGGATGATGAAAAGATGCAGGAAACGGTGGAAAGCGTCAGGGAGCATGGAGTGTTGATGCCAGGCATCGCCAGACCGATGAAAGACGGCGGTTATGAGATTATTGCCGGACACCGCAGGAGACATGCCTGTGAGATTGTTGGACTTGATACAATACCTATGTTTATTCGTGATTATACGGATGATGAAGCCACGATTATCATGGTGGACAGCAATATTCAGAGGGAAGATATTCTTCCGAGTGAAAAGGCAAAAGCTTATTTTATGAAATATGAAGCTGTAAAACATCAGGGCAAAAAAGGAAAAGGCAACAGTCTGGATGAGGTTGGGGAAACTGCCGGAGAGAGTGCAAAAACCGTACAAAGATATATTTACCTTGCCCACTTATCGGATGCACTTTTAGATATGGTCGATAAAAAGAAAATTGGAATCGTGCAGGGTGTAGAGCTGTCATTTCTGACAGAACAGCAACAGGAGTGGGTGCAGGTTGTTCTTGAAGAAACCGGAGTGATCATTTCAACAGTACAGGCATCAAAGCTGAAGGAGCATGGAAAAAGTGATGAACTGACATTGCCGATGGTAAGGCTGATCCTGACAGAACAGAAACCGAGAGAGAGGAAAGTAACCATCAAAGCAGACAAAATCAGCAGATATTTTCCTAAAGATTATTCTAATGAGCAGATTGAAAAGGTTATCTATCAGCTATTGGATAAGTGGAATAGTTCAAACAGTGAGAAATAAACGGCAAAGGAGGCATGAAAAAGTGGACGAGAATACAAAATTTGATTACTACTATGGAATTGAAGCAGACCAGTTCTCTTTTTATCGTGTCCCCCGGCTGTTGATTAAGGATGAGCGGTTCAAGGGGCTTAGCAGCGATGCCAAGCTCCTGTATGGCTTGATGCTCGATCGGATGTCACTGTCTATGAAAAATGGATGGCTGGACGAGGAAAACAGGGCGTATATCATCTATACGGTGGATGCGATTATGGAAGATTTGGGATGTGCGAAAGCAACCTGTGTCAAGATTATGAAAGAGCTGGATTCCGAAAAAGGGATTGGGTTGATTGAAAAAAAACGCAGAGGTCTTGGCAAACCAGATATTATATATGTGAAAAACTTTGCTACAATGTTAGCGGAACAGGAGGTAAAAGAGCCTGAGAATACTGGAAAATCCACAGAAGTTCAAAAATTGAACTTCAAGAAGTCTAATATTGATACTTCAAGAAGTTCAGAAATTGAACTTCAGGAGGTACAGAATCTGAACCACCAGAAGTATAAAAAGCAGACGTCAAGAGGTTCAGAAACTGAACTTGCAGAGGTTCAGGATTTAGTCCCTATTTATACTAACTATAATAAGACTGATATAAATTATACTGATATGAGTTATACCAATCCAATCTATCCATCCGGTGAAGGAAAGCAGAACGATGATAGGATGGATGGAGCAGATGCATACATAGAGATTATCAAAGAAAATATTGAGTACGATCATCACATGAAATATGATGAAATAAATGACAGGGAACTGTATGATGAATTATTTGAATTGATCTGTGAGGTTGTATGTGTAAAGCGGACTACGATACGGATTGCGGGGGAGGAGTATCCCTATGAGCTTGTAAAGTCAAAATTCTTAAAGCTGAGGAGCAGTCATCTGGAGTATGTGATGGGGTGTATGAAAGACACGACAACAAAAATTTCAAACATTAAGGCATATATGGTTACGGCACTGTATAATGCGCCATCAACAATAAATCATTATTATCAGCAGGAAGTGCAGCATGATATGTATGGGGGAGGCTGGCATGAAAAGGGTATTGTTTAAGATTATCGTTCCGGTACTGATACTTGTTTTATGGATACTGATGTGTTATCCGGTATGCCAACAGGAAAACGGATTTGATTACTTCCTTTTCTGGATTATGGTAGGTTTTCCCTATGGGATTCGGAAAATGTGTATGTTCCTCATCCCTAAAAATTTTGGAATTGCTGGAAGCATTGGGGTGTTGGCATTCAATGGCGTCATCGGCGGTCTGATAGGTGGTATCATTGTAATTGCAAGGATGATTGCAGTATTTGTGGAGATAATAAAGATAATCGCAGGCACTTCTGGTCACGATGTCCAAAAGTGTGATCGCAGAGATATAATGTAAAAAACGAAGGGACATATTTTTAAAGGTGGCTGAAATGGAATAATAAAGATTAACAGCGGTAGGGCGGTTATGGGAGAAATCTTATAGCTGTCCTTTTTTACTTTTGGACATTGTGACCAGAAGTAGGAAGGAGAGAGTATGGAATCAATGAGAGATATCAATAGAGTAATGGAACGAGAAATTGCAAAGGGGAGTAGTCCTTTAAAGCTGGATCATATTGAATTTGGGGATTATTCGTATCAGGAGATAACATCGGAGAAAAAAATGGAAGATGTGTTATCTTATTTGTTAAGAATAAGGGATTTCAGACAATATGCCGGAAAAACTATTGCTAAATTCGGTCGAACTGATCGGTCAGCTCGGATGAGCTGACCGCGAGTTCACTTTATCTGA
>CACXDC010000250.1 GCA_902766365.1 uncultured Lachnospiraceae bacterium
AATACAAGAACAGAAGATGTGGCAGCTACTGTTGCCCAGATCCAGGAACTGACCAGGGCTGGCTGTGAGATCATCCGCTGTACCGTACCGACACTGGAAGCGGCACAGGCGATCCGTGAGATCAAAAAGCAGATCACGATCCCACTGGTAGCAGATATTCATTTTGATTATAAGATGGCGATTGCCGCTATGGAGAACGGGGCTGACAAGATCCGGATCAATCCCGGAAATATCGGCTCAGAAGAAAAAGTCAGAGCTGTGGTAGAGACGGCAAAGGAGCGGAACATTCCGATCCGTGTAGGAGTAAACAGCGGATCCCTTGAGCGGGATCTGGTGGAGAAATACCATGGTGTTACCGCAGAGGGTATCGTGGAAAGCGCTCTTGATAAAGTACATATGATCGAAGATATGGATTATGACAATCTGGTGATCAGTATTAAATCCTCTGATGTCATGATGTGTGTCAGGGCCCATGAACTGCTCTCAGAGAAAACAGATCATCCCCTTCATGTGGGAATCACAGAGTCAGGAACCCTGATCAGTGGAAATATCAAGTCCAGTATCGGACTGGCACTGATCTTAAGCAAGGGGATCGGTGATACGATCCGCGTTTCCCTGACCGGTGATCCGGTAGAGGAGATCAAGTCAGCAAAGCTGATCCTCCGGACACTTGGACTTCGTAAAGGCGGAATCGAGGTTGTTTCCTGTCCGACCTGTGGAAGAACCAGGATCGATCTGATCGGACTGGCAAATCAGGTAGAAAAGCTGGTAGCTGATTATCCGCTGGATATCAAGGTGGCAGTTATGGGATGTGCCGTGAATGGACCGGGAGAAGCAAAAGAGGCAGATCTTGGTATTGCAGGAGGTCTTTCTGAGGGGCTTCTGATCAAAAAGGGTGAGATCATCAGAAAGGTACCGGAGAAGGAGCTTCTGGCGGCACTTAAGGATGAACTGGATCACTGGCAGAACTAAGGAAACAGAGGTAAGGTATGGGAAAGCAGTTTTTTGAAGTATTTCCTAAACTGAAATTAGATCAGAAAAATCAGGATCTGTTTGAACAGACAGAGATCGAAAAGGTGACCACGACAAAGAGCAGGGAGCTTATCAGGGTCACCTTTCTTTCCCGTCATCTGATCCAGAAGGAAAATGTCCTGAAGGTGGAAAATGAGATCAAGAAGCAGTTTTTCCAGGATTATACAGTCAGGGTAAAGCTGTATGAAAAGTTCCAGCTTTCGGGTCAGTATACACCGGAGAAACTGATGGATCTGTACAGGGACAGTATTCTGCTCGAACTGAAGAATTACAGTCCGGTAGAATACAATATTTTCAAAGGGGCAGACATTTCCTACCCGGACGAGAGGGAGATCCATCTGACCATTGATGATACGGTTCCGGCAAGAAGCCGGAAGGATGAACTGATCCGTATCCTGCAGAAGATCTTTAATGAGAGGTGCGGGTTTGCAGTTCATATTACCGTAGATTATAAGGAAAAAAAGACCGGTAAATACAAGGAAGAGGATGAGATCCAGATCGCCAGACAGGTAGCAGAGATCACGGCGAGGGTTTATGGCAGTAAGGGCGGGCCTGATTCAGGAGATACGAAGGTGGAGACGACAGACGCCGGTACAGCAGCAAGGCCGGGAGATATGGAAGTGAAACCAGGGACACCGGAGACGAAAGTATCTGGCAGTCCGTCTGAAAGTGCGCCTAAAAAACAGGAGTTTAAAAAGGGAGAATTTAAAAAGGGCGAGTTCAAAAAAGGTGAGTTTAAGAAGGGTGAATTTAACCGGCCTGTGAAACGTTCGGATAACCCGGATGTGATCTATGGACGTGACTTTGAAGAAGAGGCAGTTCCCATTGAAGAAATTATCGGAGATATGGGAGAGGTAGTGATCCGTGGTAAGATCATCCGTTATGACAGCCGCGAGATCAAGAATGAGAAGACCATTCTGATGTTTGATGTGACAGACTTTACCGATACCATGACGATCAAGATGTTCGCCAGAAATGATCAGGTAAAGGAGATCACGGCAGAGATGAAGGTTGGCGCCTTCGTCAAGCTGAAGGGTGTAACCATGATCGACCGGTTTGATAATGAGCTGACCATCGGCTCTATAGCCGGTATTAAGAAGATTCCGGACTTTACAACATCAAGAAGTGATACCAGTGTACAGAAGAGGGTGGAGCTGCACTGTCATACCAAGATGAGTGATATGGATGGCGTATCCGAGGCCAAGGATATCGTAAAACGGGCCTATAAATGGGGACATCCGGCGATTGCCATTACGGATCATGGAGTCGTGCAGTCCTTCCCGGACGCCAATCATGTGTGGGAGGATCTCTGGAAAGCAGAAAAGGCAAAGCGGATCGAAGCAGGTGACCCGAATCCGGACAAGCAGGATTTCTTTAAGGTCATATATGGTATGGAAGCCTATCTGGTAGATGATCTCAAGGAGATCGTTACCGGAGACGAAGGACAGGATCTGAATGCAGATTTTGTAGTATTTGATATCGAGACAACGGGATTTTCCCCGGTGAATAATAAGATCATAGAGATCGGTGCAGTTAAGATACAGCATGGTGAGATTACAGACCGCTTTTCTGTTTTTGTGAACCCGGGAGTACCGATCCCCTTTGAAATAGAGAAACTGACCAGTATCAATGACTCCATGGTCATGGATGCGCCTCCCATTGAGGTGATATTGCCGCAGTTTCTGGATTTCTGTCAGGATGCTGTGCTGGTAGCGCATAATGCCAATTTTGATATGAGTTTTATCATGGAAAATGCTAAAAGACAGGGACTTTCCAGAAAATTCACCTATGTGGATACACTGGGAATTGCCAGAGTGCTTCTGACACACCAGGCCAAGCATACACTGGATGCGGTAGCCAAGACACTTTCCATCTCGCTGGAAAACCATCACCGTGCCGTGGATGATGCAGAGTGTACTGCCCATATCTTTTTGAAGTTTTCAGCCATGCTGAAAGAACGTGGAGCCGATACTCTTTCCAGGATCAATGCCCTTGGAGAATCCAGTCCGGATATCATCAAAAAACTGACCAGTTATCATGCGATCATTCTGGCGGAGAATAATATCGGAAGGGAAAATCTGTACCGGCTGGTTTCAGCTTCCCATCTGCAATATTTTAACAGACAGCCCAGAGTGCCTAAGAGTCTTCTGATGAAATACAGGGAAGGTCTTATCCTTGGCAGTGCCTGTGAGGCAGGGGAGCTGTACAGGGCGCTTTTAGATGGCAAGGCAGAGGAAGAGATCGCAAGGATCGTGAACTTTTATGATTATCTGGAGATCCAGCCCCTTGGCAACAATCATTTCATGATTGATTCTCCGAGGGTTCCGGCGGTAAACAGTGAAGAGGATATCAAGGATTTCAACCGCAGGATCGTAGCACTGGGTGAGGAGTTCAATAAGCCCGTGGTTGCAACCTGTGATGTTCATTTCCTGGATCCGGAGGATGAGGTCTACCGGAGGATCATTATGGCAGGAAAGGGCTTTGATGATGCTGATGACCAGGCACCTCTGTATCTTAGGACAACAGAGGAAATGCTGAAGGAATTTGAATATCTTGGCAGTGACAAGGCAAGGGAAGTGGTGATCACCAATACCAATAAGATTGCCGACAGGATCGATGTCATGAGCCCGGTAAGACCGGACAAGTGTCCGCCTGTCATTCCGGACAGTGATAAGACACTGACGGAGATCTGTTACAATAAAGCACACGAACTGTATGGTGAAGAACTGCCTGCCATCGTAAAGGACAGACTGGATAAGGAGCTGCACTCTATTATCAGCAACGGATTTGCGGTTATGTATATCATTGCCCAGAAACTGGTGTGGAAGTCTGTGGAGGATGGTTATCTGGTAGGATCCAGAGGATCGGTAGGTTCTTCTCTCGTGGCATTCATGGCAGGTATCACAGAGGTTAATTCCCTGAGTGCCCATTACCGTTGTCCGAACTGCCACTATTATGATTTTGATTCCCCGGAGGTAAAGGCCTTTGCCGGAAATGCCGGATGTGATATGCCTGATAAAATGTGTCCGGTATGTGGGAAACCTCTTGTAAAAGACGGATTTGATATTCCCTTTGAGACATTCCTTGGATTCAAGGGAGACAAGGAGCCGGATATCGACCTGAACTTTTCAGGAGAGTATCAGAGTAAGGCTCACAAATATACAGAAGTTATTTTTGGTGCCGGACAGACATATCGTGCCGGTACGGTAGGAACCCTGGCAGATAAGACGGCCTATGGTTATGTGAAGAATTATTATGAGGAAAGGGGAAAGAGGAAACGCTCCTGTGAGATCAACCGGATCGTACTGGGCTGTACCGGTGTCAGAAGAAGTACCGGTCAGCATCCCGGAGGTATTATCGTACTGCCTGTGGGAGAGGATATCAATTCCTTTACACCGGTGCAGCATCCGGCAAACGATATGACTACGGATATTGTCACGACCCATTTTGATTACCACTCCATTGACCACAACCTGTTAAAACTCGATATTCTCGGCCATGATGATCCTACCATGATACGTATGCTGCAGGATCTGACGGGGATCGATCCTACAACGATCCCGCTGGATGATCCCGGGGTTATGTCACTGTTCCAGAATACCAGTGCGCTTGGGATCACACCGGACGATATTGACGGGTGCCCTGTAGGTTCTCTTGGGATTCCTGAGTTTGGTACGGATTTCGTTATCCAGATGCTTCTTGATACCAAGCCCAAATGCTTCTCTGACCTGATCCGGATTTCCGGACTTGGCCATGGTACGGATGTATGGCTTGGTAATGCCCAGACACTGATCCTGGAAGGAACTGCAGATATTTCCCATTGTATCTGCTGCCGAGATGATATCATGATCTACCTGATCAATAAGGGAGTAGACAGTGCTCTGTCCTTTACCATCATGGAAAGTGTTCGAAAGGGTAAGGGCTTAAAGCCGGAATTCGAAGCAGCCATGAAGGAAAAGGATGTGCCGGACTGGTATATCGCTTCCTGTAAGAAGATCAAGTACATGTTCCCAAAAGCCCATGCAGCGGCTTATGTCATGATGGCGTGGAGGATCGCATACTGTAAGATCAACTATCCGCTGGCTTACTATGCAGCCTTTTTCTCCATCCGTGCCAAGGCTTTCTCCTATGAGCTGATGTGCCAGGGGATGCAGCATCTGAAAAATGTCATGGCGGATTACAAGAAGAGAGAGGATACCCTGTCCCAGAAGGAACAGGCGTCCTTAAAGGATATGAAGATCGTTCTGGAAATGTATGCCAGAGGCTATGATTTCGTGCCGATCGATATTTTTTCGGCCAAGTCCAGAAGTTTTCAGATCGTAGATGGCAAGCTGATGCCGTCCTTAAACAGTATCGATGGTCTTGGAGAAGCTGCGGCAGATGCCATTGTGGAGGCTGCCAAAGATGGACCATTCCTGTCAAAGGATGATTTCAGACAACGGACCAAGGTTTCCAAGACGATCGTGGAGCTGATGGATTCCCTGAATCTTCTCGGTAAACTGCCGGAGTCTAACCAAATCAGTCTGTTTGATTTTGTATGATAACAGATCAGGCATAAAGCGCGGCTGGTGGAAAAGAACTGCGAAGGTTTTTGCTGCGAAAATTTTTGAGAAAACTCTTGATATTTTTTCTCAATATGTTACAATACTATCTAATCGACAAAGAAACTCCACGAGGGAGTAATCGGCATAGCAATATGTAGTACTATCGACATAATGGTATCTGAGAGATACCCGGTATTACTGTAAACGATGAGACTCATGGACAGCGGTAGCTG
>CACXDC010000251.1 GCA_902766365.1 uncultured Lachnospiraceae bacterium
ATCCATAAGGAATACCTTAGGATTACGAACAATAGCACGTCCCATGGCAACACGCTGTCTCTGTCCACCGGAAAGAGCCTTGGGCTTACGATCAAGAAGAGCTGTCAGGTCAAGAACCTTAGCTGCTTCCTTAACCATCTTGTCGATCTCATCCTTCGGAACCTTTCTCAGCTTAAGTCCGAATGCCATGTTGTCATATACTGACATATGAGGATACAAAGCGTAGTTCTGGAATACCATTGCGATATCTCTGTCCTTAGGCTCTACATCGTTAACAACTCTGTCACCGATCTTTAATTCACCAGAAGAAATATCTTCCAGACCAGCGATCATACGAAGGGTTGTAGATTTACCACATCCTGAAGGTCCTACGAAAATAATAAACTCCTGATCAGCGATTTCAAGATTGAAATCTTTTACTGCTTCAAATCCGTTAGGATATACTTTGCAGATATTTTTTAATGATAAACTTGCCATTTCATTAGCCTCCTTAAAAAATAGGTTCAACTTCAACGTTAAGATTAGTATAACGGACGTAGTCCAAATTAGCTATACCACTATTCCACAAAGATTTCTGATTCCATTGTGAGAAATGCTTAGAAACCTTTCTGATTCCATTTGCTTTCGACAGTTTGTACATCAGGTGCACATTTTTATGTACAAATTGTACAATTCCTATTTTCTGTCTCTGTCATCATAAAATGCCAGCTGGTTCTTACCTCTCTGTTTTGCCTTGTAAAGTGCTTTATCCGCTGCTTTATACAGAGAATCAAAGTCACTTCCGTTCTCCGGGAATACTGCAGCTCCGATACTTGCTGTTGCTGAATATTTTACATATTCACCGGCTGTAAAGTCTTTGAAGAACTGCACCAGCTTTCTGGCTTCCTTCAGCGTATTTTCATCAGATTTCAGGAATTTCAGGAATATGGTAAACTCATCACCGCCTGTACGTCCGATGATATCTGTTACACGGAACAGGGAACTGATCGTCTTACCAAGGGTCTTAAGGACCTCATCACCAAAGGCATGCCCCATGGTATCATTGATCTTCTTAAAGTTATCAATATCAAGCACAAACATCATACCAAGGGAATTAGGATTCTCAGTCATATATTCCTTGATCTTTCTCTCTGTAGCCAGCTTGTTGGTCAATCCGGTCAGAAGGTCGGTATCCGCCTCCTCACGGAGCAGTCTGTCACGCTCTGCCGCTTTCTTCTTGGTCGTGTAGCTGATGATCAGGAAGGCAGCAAAGAATCCGATCAGTACAAGGAGAAGCTGTGTCAGCATCACACCACTGCTCTTCCAGTAATTGGATTCCTTCTTGTCGACATAACCCTGGTCAACCCCAATGATAACGGTAAATCCATTATTCAGGACAGGTGCATATACGATTGTCCTTTTTTCTCCTGTTCCCTTGGATGAGGCTTCAATACATCCTGTCATCGCATTGACCAGCCGCACTCTTGCCTTTGAGACAGCCTCTTTGTTTCTGGATTCAAAATTGTTCCAGAAGTTAAGTTCTGTCAGATAGTCACTTTCATAGGTTCCACTGGTAACAACATAGCCATTCTTATCAATGACAGCTGCAAATGCATCTGCCCCAAAATCAACACTGATCTTAAAAATCTTGTCCAGCTTCCGTACAGGCAGATACAGAAGTACGCATCCCTTACCGGTCTCTCCTGCCGGAGCCATGACGATCAGTTCTGTCGTTTTCAGGGTATCAGAATCTCTCAGGCAGAAGACCTTGGTTTCAGACAATCCTGTAAGCTGCCCAAAATATGGCTCTTTTTCCAGATCTACTGTGGTAAAATCTGTTCCATCCCATACATACCCTGTATTTCCACCATGGTAATATATCGCCTTTTCTGCGTTTGTATTTGCCTGTGCCGCCATAAGAGTCTCTTTGATCAGCGTCTGTCCATAATGGCTGCTTGCAGAAAGAACATCAGCCGCAACATCCGCTGCCGTCTGCAGTGCTGACAGTTCCATATTCACTTTTTGTGCATATTTGGATGCGGAACCCGTCATCACATCTTCATAGTTCTGTATGCCTTCTCTCTTGATCTTGGAGAAAGAGGTACAGAGCATAACCGTCACTACAATGATGAGTATTCCTCCCAAAATCGACCACTGTAAGATTTGCCTGTTTTTTGATCCCATATTTACTCCATATGCTGGTCTGTCATTTCTCCTGGAACTTCTTCTACAGTCTCCTCCGTACCTTCTGCGGATTCTCCGTCTGTATCATCGTCCCTTCCCTCAAAGCGTTCGAAGCTCTTCCTGTATAAAAGTGCATTCAGATATCCGGGACCTGAAATTCCAAGTAAAAATACAAGCGGCAGGATCGGATTGGCAAAGAAAAACACGATCACAGGAATAAGCCAGCACAACACCATGAGAAGTGTTCGTGGCAGACTCAGCACTCCCATAAGAAAAGAATTTTTATAGGTTGCCTTAATTGTGTTATCGTACCTCGCCAGTAACGGGTACAGATATATGGTTGCAAACGTCACCAGAATCCCTACTGCAATAACTGCGATCTGAACCCAGCCGGGGAAATCCATCGCCGCATAACGGAAAATGAACAGATCCCCTGCAAGGATCCAATAGATCACAAACTGGATCAGCAGGATCAGTGTCGCCTGACCAAAATTCTGTTTAAAAGATTTGAAAAATGCTTTGGTTATGTAGCCTTCTTCGTTCTTGGCCATCTTCAGCAGCACATAGTTCATGGCTGTCAGTGATGCGCCGATCGTTATGATCGGGATACAGCAGATCATCGTCAGTATATTCAGCCAGATCAGATCTGCCACCCTGTTCAAAAAGTTCATAAAAGGGCTTTCCAGTCCAAAAATCTTTCCCATTTTGTTTCTCCTTATCCTCTGTCAAATTCCAAAAGCATGGGAGTAAAAATAATCCCATCCTGCTGTTTCTCCGGTCCAAGATCCCGGAACCCCAGTCTGTGATAGAATCCAACTCCGTAAGGCGACGCATTTACCGTCAGCCTGTTAAGCCCCTCTTCCTTCCTGACATATTCAGAAAGAAACGAGATCAGTGCTCTCCCAATCCCTCTCCGGTGATAATCACCGTCCACGAACAACAGTGAAATATGGGTTTTATTGCGCAGGGATATCATCCCTACCAGTTTCCCCGAAAAAAATGCTCCCATCATCTGATAAGCTCCAAGCACAAACATCCTTTTCAGATCAGAATCCGTGATAAAGTCTTCAAAGCTGCGTACTCCTTCCGGTGAATAAACATCGCCTTCATATTCCAGGAATGTTTTCCAGGCAAGTCCCATAGCTTCTTCCCACTCATCTGATGACACAAACCGAATCTCACACGGCAACCCTGTACTCATTTACTGTCCTTTCACTGCCTGTCCGCTATCTGAAAACCGCCAAACAGTCCACCGAAAAATTTTTTCGTGGACTGCCATAAATTGCTGAAAAAGCTTTCTGCGGCATTTTTTACTGCATTTTCTACAGCACCCCTGATAATTTCATTTGTGTGGTCTACAAAGTCTGCTCCATATCTGTCATAAAGGCTCTCTGCCTTATTCAGGACATAATCGGCTGAAAATCCCATATCCTCCAGCTTCTGCATAGCCTCTACCACCTTTCTGGCATCGGCTTCCTTAATGGTGACCCCGAATTTCTCTTCACTTTCCTGAATAGCTGCCTTTAAGCCTTCTTCACTATCCAGACTCCCATCAGAAATCTTTTCGGAAACAAAACCAAAAATTTCTTTTACCGTCTTCGGATCCATTTCGGATACTGCCTCAGAGATCTTATCTTTCACATCACCAAGCAGTTCTCCTGTGTCAATATTTTCTGTATTCTGTGCTGTTTCCGCAGCCCTGGCTGTCGCAGGAATACACAATCCGGCCGCAGCAACCAGAAATGCCATACAGAAAATCCCTGAAAACCAATATATCATTTTTTTCATAAACAACATACACCTCTTATAACTGATACTCTTTGATCCGTTCCAGTATCCATGGATAAATATCTTCAAAAACCTTTTCCTTATCCAGTTCATTCAAAAGCTCATGACGATCTTCCGGATACAGCTTCATGCTTAAAGTAGTCAGCCCGGCTTTCTGGAAATCCTGAAAAGCCTTTTTGACTCCTTCTCCATAATTTCCCACAGGATCTTTCTCCCCGGCAATGAACAGCACCGGCAGAGTTTCCGGCATTTTCTTCAGATTTTCTTCTTTGTTCAGACGATCCAGCAGGGTAAACAGTGTCCGGAATCCGTTTACGGTAAAGGTAAATCCGCACAGTTCATCAGCTATATAGGCATCCACCACTGCTTCATCCCGGCACAGCCAGTCAAAAGAAGTCCTCTGCTTTTCTATCTGTTTATTATAGTTTCCAAAAGCCAGTTTATCAATCAGTTTTGCTGTGTGCTTCTCTCCAAGGAACAATCCCTGGAGTGCTGCAAGTGCCCTGCTGAATTTCACTACAGCACCTGGCTGTGAACCGGTTCCACAGATGATCGCCCCCTGGATCCCCGTGCCATAACGGAACAGGTAATTTCTCACAATAAAGGATCCCATACTGTGTCCAAGGAGAATATAAGGAATTCCCGGATAGTCTTCCTGTGTCATTTTTTTCAGTCTGTGGACGTCCCGTACAACTACAGTTGCCGGATCCTGCTCGCAGAAATAACCATAGGTTCCTTTTTCACCCACACTCTTTCCATGCCCGAGATGATCCTCTCCGGTAACCAGGATTCCTCTTTCCGCAAAATAGAGTGCCATTTCTTCGTATCTTTCAATATATTCTGCCATTCCATGGACAATCTGGAGAATCCCGATCACTTTTCCTTCCGGGATCCACCGGATGGCATGTATACTGCTCTGCCCATCCCTGGAATCAAATACAAATTCTTCTTTTTTTATCATAGATAACCCTCTTTACGTTTTCTGCCAAAGGATCCCCATTTCCTCCTAGCAGATCTCTGCTCCTGCCGGCATCTTTTTCTCCGGTGTCATCAGTGCAAGATTTCCATCTGCATCTTCTGCACAGAGCAGCATGCCTTCAGAAACAACACCAGCCAGTGTCGCAGGCTTCAGGTTCACAAGAACCATTACCTTCTTGCCTACCATTTCCTCTGCAGAATAATGCTGCTTGATCCCGGAAACAATCTGCTTTACCTGGCTTCCGATCTTCACCTGTGAACAGAGAAGTTTCTTGGACTTCGGCACTTCCTTGCATTCAATGATCTCACCTACCTGGAACTGCAGTTTGGAGAAATCATCATAAGAGATCTCCGCCTTCGGCTCGATATCAATGCCTTCCTCAGCTTTCTCTTCCTTTGAGGCTTCTGCTGCAGCGGCTGCCTTTGCAGCTTCCATCTCTTCGATCTTCGCTGCTACTGCCTTCTGATCCAGTCTTGCGAAAAGGATCTCCGGTGTTTCTGTCACCCTGCTGCCGGAAGGATATCTTCCAAACTCAGCCAGATCTTCAAAGCTTCTGATCTCTGTATTAAACTGCGCAGCGATCTTCTTTGCCGTTGCAGGCATATAGGGTTCAAGCAGGGAAGCACCGATCAGAATGCTTTCTGTCAGATTGTAAAGAACGGTTGCAAGACGATCCTTCTTTGCTTCATCTTTTGCCAGTACCCAGGGTTCTGTCTCATCGATATATTTGTTGCATCTCTTGAATAAGGTAAAGATCTCTGTCAGGGCATCTGCCACTCTCAGATCCTTCATCTTGTCTGCCACTCTGTCATAGGCTGTCACAGCCAGATTCTTCAGTTCCTCATCCACAGGCTCTGCCACACCGGCATTCGTAACCACACCGCCAAAGTACTTGTTGCTCATGGATACGGTACGGTTTACCAGATTACCAAGCGTATTGGCAAGATCTGTATTGAAACGTTCCGCTACCAGCTCCCAGGTAATGTTTCCGTCATTTTCAAAAGGCATCTCATGCAGAACGAAGTATCTGACAGCATCCACGCCAAAGAAATCTACCAGTTCATCTGCATAGATCACATTTCCCTTGGACTTGCTCATCTTATCATTGTTCATCAGAAGCCATGGATGACCAAATACCTGCTTTGGCAGCGGCTCACCCAGTGCCATCAGGAAGATCGGCCAGTAAATGGTATGGAAACGGATAATGTCCTTGCCAATCAGATGCAGGTCAGCCGGCCAGTATTTCTTATACTGCTCACTGCTTTCTCCGTCACAGTCATAGCCGATACCGGTGATATAGTTGGTCAGGGCATCCAGCCATACATAAATGACATGCTTATCATCAAAGTCTACCGGGATCCCCCACTTGAAGGAGGTTCTGGAAACACACAGATCCTGCAGTCCCGGAAGCAGGAAGTTGTTCATCATCTC
>CACXDC010000252.1 GCA_902766365.1 uncultured Lachnospiraceae bacterium
CCGGAATCTCGATGTCAAACTCCTCCTCAAGACCCATGATAATCTGAAATACGTCAAGTGAATCTGCTCCCAGATCATCCACAAATGTGCTCTCCATAGTGATTTCTTCCGGGTCGACATTAAGAACGTCGGCAATTACTTTTTTTAACTTTTCAAATTCCATTTCCTGCTGATTCCTTTCCTAACTTTCTTCCATAGTAATTTTTTCTTTTATTTTTTCATTAATATTCTGTTCTTTAAATGTAATGCATTGTAAAACAGAATTCTTAATTTCTACCGCTTTACTGCTTCCATGCGTCTTGACTACAAGACCATTGAGTCCAAGCATCGGTGCCCCGCCATACTGTTCAAGATCGAATGCCTTCAGCGTATTCTTCAAAGCCGGTTTTACTAACAATGCACCGATCTTACTCCTAAGTGAGGTCATCATGCCTTCCTTGACCTTTTTGATCAGAACACCGCCAACACCTTCATACATCTTGAGGATCACATTTCCAACGAAGGCCTCACAGACAATAACATCTGCCTTGCCAGCCGGAATATCCCTTGCTTCTATATTTCCTACGAAATTAATATCAGGGCAGTTCTTCAGGAGCGGATAGGTTTCCTTCACAAGTGCATTTCCCTTGTCTTCCTCAGCTCCGATATTAACGATCGCAACCTTCGGGTTCTTTACTCCCATGACATATTCCATATAGACAGATCCCATCTTGGCAAACTGGATCAGATGGGAAGCTCTGGCATCTACATTCGCTCCGCAGTCGATCAGAAGTGAGCATCCCTTTGCTGTCGGGATAAGTGGTGCCAGCGGAGGTCTCTCTACGCCCTTGATCCTGCCTACGATTACCTGGCCGCCTACCAGTGTGGCTCCGGTACTGCCTGCCGATACATACGCATCACAGGTACCGTCCTTTACCAGATAAAGTGCCTTCACAAGGGAAGAATCTTTCTTCTTCCGGATAGCCATAACAGGAGGTTCTGCTGTTTCTATTATCTCAGTTGCATTCACCACCTCTACCTGTTCTTCAGGATAAGTATATTTCGTCAGCTCCGCTTTTACTACTTCTTCCTGTCCAACAAGAAAAACCTTAACGCGGTGATCTTCATTCACAGCTTCGATCGCACCTTTGACGATCTCAACCGGCGCATTATCACCACCCATGGCGTCTACTGCTACCTTAACAAATTCTGCCATATTTCACCTCCGTATTTCATACCCATTTAACTATACTAGACCATATTGCAAAAATCAAGGACAAATTATACGAAAAAATAAGGGTCAAGCTAATCTGCTCAACCCTTAATTCTCTGTCATTCATTTCGAAAAACAGCCTCTGACTGCTTTTCTGCTTTCTGGAATTAGTCTACACTGATGATCTCTTTTTTGTTATAGGAGCCGCACTTCTTGCATACTCTATGAGGCATCATCAGGGCGCCGCACTTGCTGCACTTTACTAATGTAGGAGCACTCATTTTCCAGTTTGCTCTTCTCTTATCTCTTCTTGCTTTGGAAGATTTATTCTTAGGACAAATAGACATCGTTACACCTCCTTATTCGCGTTAAAGATATCTTTAATTGCTGCCATTCGCGGATCCGGGACAAATCTGTCACATCCACATTCCCCTTCATTCAGGTCGTGTCCGCAAACAGAGCAAATTCCTTTGCAGTCATCCTTGCATAACACCTTGACTGGCATATGAATTAAGATTTCGTTGCTTATGAGAGCGTCTGTATCCAGTTCATAACCAGATACAAAATTCTGTTCTTCATCAGACATATCATCTGATGTTTCCTCTGTGGCACCTTTCTCCTTATCAGGAGATGTAACCTGATGTGCAAAATCCGCAGATACGGAAACCTCTACATCCTTCAGACATCTGTCACAGGGAATGATCATCTTTGCTGTGACACTTCCCTCTACAAGAACAGTACCTGTTCCGATATTTGTCAGCTTCAGGGCTGCCTTCGTATCCCCTATGATCTCATAGCTGTTTCCCATATAAGAGAAGTTCTTCTCTTCATAGGGCACCGACAACTCTTTCACTTTTCCTTCGGATGTAAATACATCAGTCAGATTCAATAACATAATAAACTCCCAGTATGCCCAGAGAAGTCCCTGCACACTTGATTAAGTATACAGAAGAGATATTTATTTGTCAATACCTCTCCTGAAATATTTTTATTTTACGAGAGCGAAGGTTTCTCTTGCAATCGCAAGTTCTTCATTGGTCGGAACCATCAGTACTTTGGTTCTGCTGTCCTTCGTGGTGATCACAAGATCCTCTCCTCTTCTGGCATTCAGTTCCGGATCCAGCTCGATTCCCAGATAGCCCAGATATGCACAGATCTTCTCACGGATAAAACCACTGTTCTCACCAAGTCCTGCGGTAAAGCAGACTGCATCCACACCGTTCATGGCTGCCACATAGGCACCCACATATTTGGCAACACGATATGCAAAGGCATCCATGGTCCTGACTGCAAACTCTTCTCCCTTTTCATAAGCATCCTCAAGATCCCTGAAATCAGAAGAGAAGCCACCGGAAAGACCAAGCACACCTGATTTCTTGTTCAGTTCGTTCAGGATCTCAGATACGCTCTTGTTTTCCTTATTGCAGAGGAACTCAATGATCGCAGGATCAATGTCACCGCTTCTGGTTCCCATGATCAGTCCCTCCAGGGGTGTAAGACCCATGGAAGTGTCCACGCATTTGCCATTCTTGACAGCAGAAACACTGGCGCCGTTGCCAAGATGGCAGACGATCAGCTTCAGATCCTCATAGTTCTTCTGAAGGATTTCTGCTGCTCTGTGGGATACATAGGAATGACTTGTTCCGTGGAAACCATATCTTCTTACCTTATACTTCTCATAATATTCATAAGGAATCCCATACAGGTATGCTTCCTTCGGCATGGTCTGATGGAATGCGGTATCAAAAACAGCTACCATGGGAGTATCCGGCATCAGCTTTCTGCAGGCATCAATGCCAATGAGGTTAGCCGGATTATGTAAAGGTGCCAGATCATTGCATTCTGTGATCGCTGCTATGACCTCATCTGTAATCACAGTGGATGCTGCAAACTTCTCACCACCATGTACAATACGGTGTCCTACTGCACCGATCTCCTTCAGATCCTTTACAACACCTGTCTTTTCTCCGGTCAGTGCTTCCAGGACAAGACGGATCGCATCCGTATGATCCTTCATGGGTGTTACTGTTGTCTCCTTCTGTCCACCGGCCGGTGTATAGGAAATCTGGCTGCCGTCAATACCGATTCTCTCGCAGAGTCCTTTGGCGATCAGTTTTTCTGTTGCTGCATCGATCAGCTGGAATTTCAAAGATGAACTTCCGCAGTTGATAACTAAAATATTCATGATAAACCTCCTTCTATACAAGCTGTGCCTGTACTGCTGTCAGCGCCACTACGCCGACAATATCCTGCCAGGAACATCCTCTTGACAGATCATTTACCGGCTTTGCGATTCCCTGGAGCATCGGACCGTAAGCCTCTGCCTTGGCAAGTCTCTGCACAAGTTTATAGCCGATATTTCCTGCATCCAGATTCGGGAAGATCAGTACATTGGCCTTACCAGCCACTTCACTTCCAGGTGCCTTGGACTTGGCAACTGCCGGAACAAGTGCGGCATCCAGCTGCAGTTCGCCGTCAATACAGAGTCCCGGATACTGCTCGTGGGCGATCTTCGTAGCCTCCACTACCTTGTCAACCAGGGCATGCTTTGCACTTCCCTTTGTGGAATGTGACAGCATGGCAATGATCGGCTTTGAGCCTACAAGGCTCTTAAAGCTCTTGGCAGAAGAATCTGCGATAGCTGCCAGTTCTTCTGCAGTAGGATCCTGGTTCAGACCACAGTCTGCAAACAGAAAAGTTCCATTGTCACCAAATTCACAATCCGGTACACACATCAGGAAAAACCCGGATACCAGCTTTACTCCTGGCGCTGTCTTCAGGATCTGCAGAGCCGGACGCAGGGTATCTGCTGTTGCATGGCAGGCACCTGCTACCATACCATCTGCATCATTGGCCTTAACCATGATAACGCCAAAAGTGAGAGGATCCTTGTGCAGGATATCCCTTGCCTTCTCAATAGTCATTCCCTTTGCTTTTCTTGTTTCATATAATAAATTCACATATTCATCCATCTTCTCACAGGTTTCAGGATCTATGATCTTAACTCCGTCCAGTTCGATCTCCAGCCATGTTGCACCATCCATGATCTTTTCTTCATTACCGATCATGATGATATTGGCAATTCCTTCCTTGAGGATATGTGCTGCTGCAATCAATGTTCGTTTGTCTGTTGTCTCCGGCAAAACAATGGTCTTTCTGTCCATTCTTGCCTTATCCTTGATAATATCGATATAAGACATCTTCTGTTCTCCTTTCGCAGATCATGTACGCACACACGTACATAAAAATTTTAACGCATCCCTGTTTTTCCTACAAGTGGTAAACTCAAAAAAATTGTGCAAAATGATAAAGAATATGCTATCATGAGCGAAAGAGACAATAACAGGAGATCCTATGAAAACAGCAGCTATTATCGCCGAATATAATCCTTTCCATGAAGGTCACAGATATCAGATCGAAGAAACCAGAAAAGCAACCGGAGCAGACTATATCCTTGTCCTTATGAGTGGTGATTTCGTTCAGCGAGGAGAACCCGCCATTTACAATAAATACACCCGGACCCGTATGGCACTTCTTGGAGGTGCTGACGCCGTCCTTGAGCTTCCGGTTCTCTATGCCACCTCCAGTGCCGAATTTTTCGCAGAAGGTGCTGTAACTCTGCTTGACCATTTGCATATGGTCGATTTTCTTTCCTTTGGCAGTGAATCCGGAAAGCTGGAAGATTTTCTTCCTCTTGCCGAGCTTCTTACAAGCGCTGAAGCCTCTGTTCTCAGTATGGTAAATGAACTGCTGCGTCAGGGATTATCCTATCCGGAGGCCAGAAGCAGGGCTGCTTCTCTTCTCTTTGCGGAGCATCTGCCCGCAGATACTGCTTTCTTTTCCTCCCCTAATAATATCCTCGCCCTGGAATACTGCAAAACCCTTCAGAAGCTGAAAAGCTCCATAACCCCCTTTACCCTGCCCAGAAAGGGCTGCGGTTATCACGATGCCCTTCTGCCAGAAGATTCCTCCGTATATCCGTCTGCTTCTGCCCTGCGTTCCGTGATCACTGCCAGTACCTCCGGCCGTTTCCTGACTGCAGACGATCTGTCCACACAGCTCTTCTATAAGCTGCTCACAGAAAAAGACTGTGGTTTTTCCGATTACCTTGACTGCAGTACAGCGCTTTCTGACCGGATCTGCAAATACCTGTCATCCTTTACCGGCTATACAGATTTCTGTACCCTGTTAAAAAGCCGTGAATTTACCTATACCAGAATCAGCCGCACTCTGCTCCATATTCTGCTGAATCAGAAGACACCGGCCTTTTTTAAGCCCTCTTTTTCAGCACGTCATCTCGAAACACCATATGTAAGGCTCCTTGGCTTTCGCAAAGACTCAGCACCGCTTCTTTCTTCCATCAAGAAGCACAGTGATATAACTCTGGTATCCAAGCTGGCAGATGCAGGCACCATTCTTGCAAAAGAGGCTTATCAGATGCTATCTGAAGATATCATGGCATCCACCCTGTATGAATCTGCCACTTTCCTTAAATATGCTTCCACAGATTTCTGTCAGGAATCTGCTGTGAGTGATCCGTCCCGTTTTGCAGGAGCAAAAAAGGGACTGCTGAATGAATATCAGCAATCCCCTGTCATTCTGTAAAATCTTCCTAACGGTATCTGTCCAGATTCTTTTTATTCCTGTACGATCCTGTCTCTGCCACCCTTTTTGCCTGCATAAAGTCTGTTATCCGCACATCTGATCAGTTCATCCAGGCTCTCACCGGCACTTTCGCAGATCCCAAAAGTCATTGTTACATGGATCTTTTCCTTTTCACCGTATATAAATTCCATGTCACGTATCTCATTCTGCAGCATCTGGAGCGTCTGTGCTGCATCCTGCAGCCCCTGATCTGTAAATACCAGCAGGAATTCTTCGCCTCCCCATCTGGCTACATAGCCTTCTTTTCTCATCCGCTCTGCCATGATCCTTGCTACCTGTGCAAGCACCCTGTCACCCCATTCATGACCATAGGTATCATTCACATGCTTAAAATAGTCAATGTCACCGATTGCAATACAGAATGGCATACCATAGTTATCAGCGTCTTTCTGCACCTGTTTCAGGTGCTTCTCACCATATCTGCGGTTATAAAGTCCCGTCAGTGCATCCTTTTCTACAAGTTCACGCAGGGACTGCTGCATTTCAACCGCATGTCTGCCCAGCTCTCCTACTTCATCATTTCTCTTTCCAACCGGATAGGCAAGCTGCTCATTAAGCTCTCCATTTGCTACTTTTCCAAGGAATTTTTCAATTTCCTCTATTGCCTCTGTCAGTTCACCGGCATACCGGATCGTAAGCAATGCAGCGATCACAACTGCAGGGATTCCAAGAATAACGATCGGCAGGATCACGCGGAACAGCTCATTCTTCACCGTTTCTACCGGTTTTGCTACAAAAAGCATACCTATGCAGGTTCCATTCTCATTTAAAAGCGGGGAATAATAGGCAAAATAATCTTTATCTCCGATCGCTACGCTCGGATAAAAAGCAGCCCTGCCACCCTCCAGGACATCTTTTACAACAACAGCACTTACCTTCGTACCAATGATACGTTCCCCGTCTTCTCCACGGACTGTAGTGATCACACGTACATCCTGATAAAAGATGGTAATATCCACACCGGTATTTTCCTTCAGTGTATCAATAATGGAAAAATCCCCGTTGATCAGATGATCCCCTTTCAGGAGATAAAGTCCGTCATCTCCCTCAAATGCCGTATAATCACCAGGGTACAGCTTATCATACATGGTAATGATCGTAGAACTCTGGTTCATCAGTCCCTGTCTGACTTCACCGTTCATGGCATTTACATAGCTTCTGATGCTGATCGTGATAATGACCGCCGTCAGGAGAAAGATTGGAAGCAATGTGATCTTCAGCAGTTGATGGTAAAGTTTTTTCTTTGCTTTATCCTGTTCCATAGGCGGCCCTCTTTCCTGTAAAGCTCGTCAGGCAGCTTTCCTTAACGGTTCTCGTTTACATAGATCTGTACACGGCTCTGGATGATCGCTGCCACATCCTTTGCGCTCTTCTGTCCGCTGAAAAATGCTGCTGACTCTTCAGAAATAATATTCATCAGTTCCTGGTCATAGCTGTATACCTGATTAAAAGTATACAACATCTGTTTGAAATTTTCTACTTCTTCCTGTGTCATCGGCTTGATTTCCACCTCAACACCATTCATATAATAATAATCCGGACTCTCCACTTCATTGCCATTTTCATCAATGTAGGTATCCACCTTCATGGAATTCTCCCCCATGGTATCCAGTGCCCTGATGCTTACCGGGAATCCGAAAGAAACTTCATCCTGATATTCATCTGTCAGATAATACCTCATAAACTGCCATGCGCCTTCTTTGTTTGCTGACTTGGCCGACATGGCAAACTGCATCGCAGGCACAATGGAGGAGCCATCCTCATTACTGGAAGGGAATCCGATCAATGTGATATCTTCTCCGAAGGTTCCTTTCTTCGTATAATTATAATCTTTGAATCCGCTCAGACTGTAGGACATGGTAAGAGCCCTGTTTTCCCTCCACATCGTATCATAGCTTTCCCAGTAAGAATCATCATACATCGTATCATCCACCTGCTCCGGGAACTGTTTTAAAAACTCCAGCATTTCAATGAAGGAATCAGAATCAAAATTACAGGTACCCTCATCAAAATCAAGGAACTGATTTCCTGCCATCGTCATACAGTTGATCAGCATACTTCCTCTGTCCATATTCGGCAGGAAGCTGGCTCCTTCAGGCATCCCGCTCATGATCCGGTTCGCCTCTTCGATCGTCCAGCCTCTCTCTTCTCCAACCAGAGAGGTTTTGGCGATCAGCGTACTGATCATATAAGAAGGTACCAGCCGGTACAGTCTGCCATCTACAGAAAAGGCATCCAGGATATTAGGCATGAAGTTATTGATATCAAGATCTTCGTCCTTTTCAATATAAGGCTTCAGATCTTCAAACAATCCCTTGGAAATATAGCTTTCCACCGGCATGCTGTCACTAATCACCAGAATATCCGGAATTTTTCCGGATACAATATCCGCATTCAGACGGTTAAGTCCCGCCTGATAGTCATCCTCCGTATTATACAGCGCTGCATAGTCCTGGATCGTAATACGGTATTCATCATTACTCTTATTAAATTTAACTACATTATTTCTGACATCATAGTTAATCCCATCGCAGGCAAGAACCAGTGTCTTTTTGTCCCTGACCTCTGACGGTGGCACCTTGGTAAATCTTCCAAGTGCATTTCCATCCTCTGCATCGTATGTGGCAAAGAATTCGTCATCATTGATACTGATCACATTATAGACAGAATAACCGGCTATATCGGAATCCACAAAATTCATCAGGAGCTTTGTATCCGTATCCCCTATATTGTATCCATATAATCCGATCGAATTGACAAGGAACAGCTCATACTTACTGTTGCCCGCATAAATAGAATAATCATAGGAATAGCCGGGAAGCTTGGTCTTATCTGTCAGTGTTCCCGTATTCATGTCAACATAGCCGATATTAACTCCATTATCATCCCAGCTTATTCCGGCCACCTTGCCACTTGCAAGGGCATATATATTACCAACATCAACCATGTCTTCCCTGTCACCTGCTACAAGCATTTTCTGATAATTGCCATCCAGATCAAACAGACAGATATTACCCATAACCTCTGCATAAAGCATATCCTGATAGAAGAAAATACTGCCCATATAAAACCAGCCGCCATTTTCTGTTATCTGCTTC
>CACXDC010000253.1 GCA_902766365.1 uncultured Lachnospiraceae bacterium
CGGATGGAAGTGCGATATCAGAGGAATTAAGAAATATGAAGATCTTCCGGAGAACTGCAGAAAGTATGTTGAGTTCGTAGAAGAGCAGATCGGATATCCGATCACCATGGTCAGCAACGGACCTGGCAGAGAGGACATTATTTACAGAGAAAGTCCTCTGCAGAAATAAAGATCAGAATATGAAGGTGCATTGCAGATTCCGGTATCAGGATCTGCAGTGCACTTTTTGAATACCAGGACAGATGGATATGGCTGAGAGCTGTCTGCCTGAATGGTGAAGTGGTGGGGATCCATCTGCCTGAACGGCGGTAGAAGTGGTGGTGATCCGTCTGTCTGAACAGGGGTGGGATGAAAGTGATTCCTGCTGGATGAAATATAAAGGACATAGAAATGCAGAAAAAGAATTATCAGAAAATGCTGGATGAAATTCTGGCAGACAGAGAGAATTATGGGAAAAAGCTGCTGCTTCACAGCTGCTGTGCTCCCTGCAGCAGTTATGTGCTGGAGTATCTGCGTACTTTCTTCCGGATTACGGTATTTTATTATAATCCAAATATTACAGAGGAGCCGGAGTACCGGAAACGGGTAGAGGAGCAGAAGCGGCTGATCGGGGAGTGGAACCGGAAGGAAGATGTGGGAAGGGAGGCTTTTCCCATTGAGATCATAGAAGGTGACTATGAGAGAGAACTTTATTTTGAGAAAGTAAAGGGGCTGGAAACCTACAGCGAGGGAGGAGAGCGGTGCTCTGCCTGCTTTCTGCTAAGGCTCGAAAAGACAGCAGCGCTGGGGAAAAAACTGTCAGCCGATTATTTCACGACAACGCTGACTATCAGTCCTTTGAAAAATGCACAGAAGATCAATGAGATCGGTGAGCAGCTTGAAAAGGAATATGGGATCTCCTTTTTACCTTCTGACTTTAAAAAGAAAAATGGTTATAAAAGATCGGTGGAACTGTCGGAAGAATACGGGCTGTACAGGCAGGATTACTGCGGGTGTATTTTCTCCAAAAGGGAACGGGAAGAGCAAAAGCGTTCTTGTGGAAAAGCGTAAAGAATGCTAATATAAAAAGAAATAACAGTATGAACCGGAGGCATGGAAAAGCAGCCGGGAGAAAGGCATGGTATTAGGATAATGAAGAAATTTCTGGATCTGATATCGGAGGAGATCATGCAGGCATTTGAAGATGCCGGTTATGACAGAGAGCTTGGAAGGGTAACGCTTTCAAACCGCCCCGATCTTTGCGAATATCAGTGTAATGGAGCAATGGCAGGGGCCAAGAAGTATAAGAAGGCACCGATCATGATCGCCGGCGATGTGGCAGCGAAAACCGAAGGCAGTAAGCTGCTTGCAGAGGTGGTGGCCGTAGCTCCTGGATTTTTGAATATCAGGGTGAAGGAATCAGCAGTCAGTGACTATCTGAAGGAAATGGCAGAGAGTGAGAAGTTTGGTCTGGAGCCTCCTGCAAAGAAAGAGAAGATCGTCATGGACTATGGCGGACCCAATGTGGCGAAGCCGCTTCATGTAGGACATCTCCGCTCGGCTGTCATTGGAGAAAGTATCAAGAGGATTGCCAGATATGCAGGTCACGAAGTGATCAGTGATATCCATCTTGGTGACTGGGGACTGCAGATGGGACTGATCATTACAGAGCTGAAGGAGCGGAAACCGGATCTTGTTTATTTTGATGAGAAATATACCGGAGAGTATCCAAAAGAAGCGCCTTTTACGATTTCTGAGCTGGAGGAGATCTATCCGACAGCAAGCGGCAAGTCCAAGGAGGATCCGGCGTACAAGGAAAAAGCCATGGAGGCAACCTACAAGCTGCAGAACGGTGTGAGAGGATACCGGGCACTCTGGGATCATATTATCCGTGTGTCTGTCACTGACCTTAAGAGAAACTACCAGAACCTGAATGTGGAATTTGATCTCTGGAAAGGAGAATCGGATGTCCACACGGTGATCCCGGGCATGGTAGAGTACATGAAAAGAGAAGGCTATGCGCATATGAGTGAGGGCGCTCTTGTGGTGGATGTCAAAGAAGACACCGATACCAAGGAAATCCCGCCCTGCATGATCCTGAAATCAGATGGTGCTTCTCTTTATAATACGACAGATCTTGCTACCATCATGGAAAGAATGGAAAAGATCCATCCGGATGAGATCATTTATGTGGTAGATAAGAGACAGGAGCTTTATTTTGAACAGGTATTCCGCTGCGCAAGAAAGACAAAGCTGGTGGATGAAAATACGAAGCTGAAGTTCCTTGGCTTTGGTACCATGAATGGTAAGGATGGCAAGCCCTTTAAGACAAGAGAGGGTGGCGTCATGCGTCTGGAGACACTGATCTCTGAGATCAATGAGGAGATGTACCGGAAGATCACGGACAACAGGGAGGTGCCTGAGGCAGAAGCAAGGGAAACAGCGAAGATAGTAGCGCTTTCAGCGATCAAGTACGGTGATCTTTCCAACCAGGCTTCCAAGGATTATATCTTTGATATTGACAAGTTTACTTCCTTCGAAGGAGATACGGGACCTTATATCCTTTATACGATCGTCAGGATCAAATCTATTCTGAACAAGTACAAAGAACAGGGAGGCAGCCTTGAAAGCGCAGTCCTGAAAGAGGCAGTCAGCGAATCTGAGAAGGCACTGATGCTGCAGCTCACAAAGTTCAGTGCCATGGTGGAAAATGCCTTTGAAGAAACAGCACCTCATAAGGTGTGCGCTTATATTTATGAACTGGCCAATGATTTCAACAGATTTTATCATGAGACAAAGATCCTTTCAGAAGAGGATGAAGAAAAGAAGGCAGGCTTTATTGCACTTCTTGTCCTGACAAGAGACATTCTGGAAACCTGTATTGATTTACTTGGATTCTCAGCACCGGAGAGAATGTAAGCGACACCGGAACAGAAGATGAAGATCCGGTTTTATGTGTGGAGTAATACAGAAAGGAAAGCTGTATATGGGAAAGAAGACAGAAGAAGAGAAAAAGGCAGCAGGAGCAAAAGAGAAAAACAGTTTTCTTGGATCTATTAAGGGAAAACTGATCCTGCTTGTAGCAGTATGTACTGTATTTATCATCCTGGCTATGACAGTTGTAAGCAGTGTCAATGCCAGGGATCTTGTAGTAAACAGTTCCAGGGATCTGCTTGCAGAAAAGGCAGGAACCAACGCAGAGGTTATGAACGGCTGGCTCGAAGAGCAGGGGAAGATCGTAACGGTCATGAAGAATGCCATAGCGGTCATGGATCCTTCAGATAAAGAAGGGATCATGGATTATCTCGAGGTAAATTTAAATGAGAATGAGAGTGCCCTCATGTATTATCTCTGTTTTGGCTATAATGGCGGCGTTTTCCCGGCCGATCACGGATCACTGGATCTTGATCCTTCAACCAGGGACTGGTGGACCAGTGCAGTATCAGCAGGAAAGCTGATCTATACAGAGCCCTATATGGATTTTGCAACAGGGCAGATGATCGTCAGCATTGCGGATCCATTCATGTATAATGGAGAACAGGCAGTTGTGCTGGCAGATATTACACTGGACCAGCTGCTTTCCATGACAGAGCAGATCAGTACAGATGATGGGATCTCATCTTTTTTACTTTCAGATGATGGAAGTGTGATCCTTCATGAAAATGAAGATTACCTTCCCAGTGAAGAAGGAAATACGGTCCTGACGGATCATGTGAAGATCGATCTTACAGATGGAACAGTCAATACGATTCATGATTATGATGGTATGAAAAAGTATGCAGCGATCGGAGAGATAGCAGTCACCGGGTGGAAGCTTGGTGTGGTACAGCGTGTGGATGCAATCAACAATGATATTTCTTCTGCAATGCTGATCCCGCTGATCATAGGCATTATCCTTCTTATTGTTACGATCATCCTGCTTACCAGTGTGATCGGCAGGCAGCTTAAACCTATGGATGAGATGAAGGAATTCGTCAAGGAAAAGGTTATCGGAAGGGAAAACTGCAAAAAAGAGCGCTCCGAGGTAAAGGAGATCAGATATCTGATAGGAGAACTGGAAGAGAGGGTGATCACCACGATCCAAAAGACCAGTGAAGAATCAGGTCAGATACAGACAAGAATGGAGAAAGCTGATGGAATGGTTACCAGAATCAGCGGTAATATCGGTGAGATCAGTGCCTCCATGGAGGAAACGGGAGCCAGTGTTGCGACACAGACAGAAAGTATAGAGCATATTGATGATACCTGTAAAAGTGTAGCAGTTGCTGTAGATGAGCTTGCAGGGCAGGCACAGGATATGGCAGCTAAGGCAAAGGAGATCATTGATAAGGTAGACAGAGTTGTTCCAGAGCTTCTTTCTGATAAGAAACATGCAGTATCTATGACGGAAAACAGCAAGGAAAGACTGGAAGAGGCGATTGCCGGCGTACAGGTGATCAATCAGATCGCAGATGTATCAGCAGCAATCAAAGGGATTGCCGGCAAGACTAATCTGCTGGCACTGAATGCTTCCATTGAGGCGGCAAGAGCCGGAGAAGCAGGCAGAGGATTTGCAGTCGTGGCAGATCAGATCAAGGAACTGAGCAGTACGACCTCAGAAGAAATAGAGAAGGTAAATGCCCTGACAGAGAAGGTTCTTGACAGTGTTACGCAGCTTTCAGAAGAAAGCAATGCCATGCTGGAGTTTTTGAATACAGTGGTTATGGGAGACTATGAGAAGCTGGAGCAGCTTGCAGACAGCTACAAGGAAGATGCTTCGTTCTATGCGGATGTGAGCAGTAACCTTGGGGCAGGCACAGAGGAACTGAGTGCTTCTGTTCAGAATATCAATGAACTTTTATCGCAGATCTCGGATGCACAGGAGGAACTGAACAAAACTGTGCAGCATGTAAATGACAATATGCAGGAGATCACCTATGCCAGTGCAGATGTGGCAGAGGAAACGAAGGAAGTCCTTACAAGTGTAGAGTCCCTGCAGGAGACAGTACGTACATTCCATGTATAAGTGTATTCAGCTGACTTTACCATGCCGGAAGACTTTTACAGTCTTCCGGCATGGAGAGGAAAAGATGGTGGTTCCTCAAAGAGGATAGTATCAGAAAATGGAAAAAGGATATTTTTCACCTGATGGTTTACATAAAAAAGAGATAATGCTATAATATAATGAATCCTAGGAGAAATCAGGCGACTGCGGAGCAGGCATTTGATTTCTTGGGCTTATTAACGAACATGTATCCGCTGAAAGCAGACAGAAAGTGCGGAGCACGAGCATGTGGGTTTAGAGTTTACAGGTATTTCATATTCCGCAGATATAGTTCATCGGTAGAACACCAGCTTCCCAAGCTGGGGAGGCGGGTTCGATTCCCGTTATCTGCTCTTAAAAGCCCGGAGGTATGATAAAATCGTACTTTCCGGGCTTTTGTGATACTCAAATGATACTAAAAATATGAATTTCCTCTGCATAACTGCTGTAATTTGTCTGTTACATCAGACTGTTTGGACGGAAACAAGTGAGAATATATATTCAGTGTCGTTGATACACTTTCGTGTCCCAGTCGTTCTGATACCAACAAAGCAGAAAATCCCATATCGATCAGAAGGGACGCATTGCTGTGCCTTATGTCATGCAGCCTGATCCGTTTAACACCGGCGGTCTTGGTATGGGTTTCCAGGGTCCTGGCATAAGAGGAATGTGAAAGCAGGAACAGCCTTGTGTCCGGTAAAGGATAATATATATGGGATTCATACTCTCTGATCCGGGCGACAAGGAAATCAGGCAGCAGGATAACCCTGTTGGCTTTTGCCGTCTTGGGAGTGGTTGTGATGCCTTTCCCGTTGATCAGATGGTATGTTTTATTCACCGATAGGGTATGCTGCTCCAGGTCAATATCAGCAACCGTAAGGGCTTCCAATTCTCCAATTCTCAGGCCGCAGAAGTACAGGATCAGGAAAGCGGTATAGTATGGATCATCCTTTTCGAAAGTCTGTATAAAACGGTCAAATTCGTCTTTTGTCCAAAATGAAAAGCTTTTCTGCTTCTTACCAACAGCATTACCGGCAATAACACAGGGATTTACGGCCAGGCCATAGAACCGGACCGCAAAATTGAAGATACTGGATAGCTCTGTGACAAGGTTTTGCATATATCCGGGAGAAAGGGGCTTTCCGGTCTGCCCTGTTGCTTCCTTTAGATCGGATTGCCATTTTCGTATATCTTTTGCATCAATAGAATTAAGTGGCTGCCTGTCAAAGTATGGCAGGATCCAGGTATCTATGCGGTTTTTCTTCGTTTCGTAGGTGATCAGTTTACAGTGAGCCTTTTTGTCCTCCAGGTACAGATCAGCAAGGACCCGAAAGGGCATAGAGGGCTGTGTAGACTGTTTGGATAGAAAGTCCTGTTCCCATTCCTTGGCATCTCGCTGCAGCTTAAAGCCACGCTTCATTTTCTGCTTTCTGGCACCGGTATAGTCGGTGTAATAGGTTTTTACATAAAAAGTATTTCGTTCTTCGTCCTTAAATACTGGCATTTGTTTTCCCTCTTTCCATGTGCTGGCGGCGGTATGGTAAAAGAGAAAAAATAAAATTGCGTATGTTATTATTTCAATTGCCTGTTGCTTAATGGGAAAAGCATGTTATACTATACTTAACAAGAGAACCGAAAGCTAGATGTAGCCTAGCTGCCGGCAAAAAGTACTAAAAGTAGCGCTTCAGTTTACCAGACAAGAGCACTACTTTTTGCGTTGTGTGTAAATAACAAGAGTTATAACTGCGCAAAGCATAATTACAAACTGGATCAGATCCTGATATGTAACCATTGGCACCAGCTCCTTCCGTATAGCGTCCGGCAGCTGACATATCGCCCCTTCGGTTCCCTTGGTAAGTATATTATGTTGGCAATGTGCGTGACACCAACCAGACAGCCCGGAAGGTGAGATAGGTACTGATCATTTGAAATACTTGGCGATGAGCCGATGACATTTCTGAAAAGCATTGATTTCAAAAAATGAACTTTGACAGGTGAAACCGAGTTTTTACAGGGTAAGATCAGTCCTGATATATTATTCTGATAGAAAATACTATAGAGGAGCAGACAGGCAGATGCAAGTTGTGAATGTGACGAAAATAATAAAATTTTCAGCAAAAGACGATACCAATATTGCTATGTCGATCCAAATCCGGATCTCAGGTTAAGCTTAATTTAAGTTTAATTTAATTCTAAAAACAGATACGAAAAATCCTTCCCTGTGGTATAATTGTTTTAGCATTTTTATACCATTTAAAAACGAGAGGAGTATACCATGAAAAAACATAATTTCACATTACTTAAACTTTCTCGCTGAAAGCGGTTACTCTGTATCGGACTTGCAGCCCTGCTTTGTGCCGGAAACGTCATGTATCTCAATGCTGCGCCCGAAGAGAATCCGGTGGATGAATCTTTTGAAACAGAATCTGATTCCTATGTAAGTACCGGAAGCACAGATGACGGATCCGATCTTTATGTTGAGTATTCTTATTCCGATACCCAGTATTATAAGCTCACCTGTGACCAGAGCGTATTGAGCTTCGGTATGGCGACACAGTATTCGGATTCCGTCTATCTGCCTTTCCGTCTGAAAAATAATGGGGATACCGATATTGATCTCATCTGGTATCTTGCACAGGATGAGAAAGTCTTTCATGTGGATCAGCCCGCAAGCCTTCATCTGGATCCGGGACAATCCTGTGAATTCTATGCAAGTGTAGATGCTTCCTATGCGACTGGAACCTATACGGCTGTATTTACCGCAAGCGATGATCTGGATCCTGCAGGCGATTATGGAATTTCACTTCCCATGTCCTTTACCATTGTTGCAAACAAGCCATATATTACCGATGTGACGATCCGTCCCGGCAGTACGACAATGGCGAAGGGAACCAGTGCCAACTTCTATGCGGATGTCAATGGAGGCAATGATCCGGATTTAAGTGTTTCCTGGTATGTCTATAATAATCAGAGCAGTAATACTTATATTGATAATGCCGGAAATCTGTTTGTTGATGCTAAAGAATCTTCGGATTCGCTCTCTGTTGTTGCAATTTCCAATCAGGATCCAAGTAAATCTGCTACTGCCAGTGTAAGTCTGACAAACGGTAATCATACCATCTCTCTTCAGGCTGATCCATATGCCGGCGGAACTGTCTGGGGTGGTGGTGCTGTTTCCCACCGCAATAGCTGTGAAATCTTCGCAAGTCCGAATAACGGCTATGAATTCACCGGTTGGAAGCACAATAACCAGATAATTTCTACGAGTCCGCACTATACCATTCCCTCTGTTACAGAGGATATGAGCCTTATTGCATGCTTTAAGCAGATCAACTGCTATGTCAATGTGAAGAAAAACCATGATAAGGCAGGTTCTGTTACCTCCAGCCAGAACGTGAATTACGGCGGAGCAATCACTTTGCAGGCAAATGCCAACAGCGGATATAAATTTGACTGTTGGAAGGAAGGGAACAATGTCATTTCAAAGGATGCGAAATATACAGTTTCCAACATCACCGGTAATCGGGAATTTACAGCTTACTTTTCCCAGACACAGTATAACGTCGGTATCTCTGTAACCCCTCAGGATACCGGATATACAGCAGGTGGTGCTTCCTATAAGGCTGGTACGGATGTCACCTTAACAGCCACTGCTTATCAGGGTTATCACTTTGAAAAGTGGACCAGTGGGGATAAGGTACTTGGTACAGACAGCACGCTGGTTCTGAAAAACATTCAGGCTGATATTAACATCGTCGCAAATTTTGCTAAAAATAATGTAAAGAGCTATACCATTACAGCAAATTGTGCCAATGCAGGCGGAACCATTTCTCCTGCCGGCGGGTCCAACGTTTCCGAAGGCAGCTACATTATTTACAGCATTACTCCTAAAAGTGGCTATACCATTGCCGGTGTAACCGTTGACAATGTTTCGGTTGGTGCAGTAAATACCTATTCCTTTACCGGAATCAATGCAAACCATACCATTACGGCAAGCTTTAAAGCGATTCCGGCACAGGCACCAAAGCTCTCTGCTGCTCCCGCAGCTCAAAAGCCAGGGGCATCCGCAAAGCCTGCAGCAAGTGCTGCTGCCAAAACAGATGCTGCTTCAAAAGCAGACGCCAGTTCCAAAACAGATAAGGCTTCCAAAACAGAATCATCTTCTGCTTCCGGAAGTGATACTACGGGTATAGGCGGATCAGAATCTGCAAATACATCATCCGTTCCGGATGTGGATCTTCCGGCTTCTGATGATGGTATGGCCGGCGCTCACGATTATGAGGATTTGACAGATCCCACCACTCCGGAGGAATATGATGCTCAGACCGGTGTTTTTCAGATGCTGAATATCACACCGAGTGAGGCACGGGAAGCTATCGCAAGTGGTGATGATGCCCGTCTCCTTAAGCTTGCTTTTGATGAAGATTATATTATGGTAAATATTCATAATGAATATGCCACTTCCGATAGTCCGACAACCGGAAGCCACTTCACCAGTTGTGGAGATAATTTCCCCAATATGGAGGAAGTCGTTTATGGACTTCTTGATGAAGATGACAAGATGTGTGCTTTTGAGGGAAATCAGGTTTCCTTTAACTTTACCATGTATTCCACAAACGATTATCCGACCGCTGCCGATAAGCAGATTCAGAAGGTCTGTGACAAGCAGGACTTTTCCGTTGGAGAACTGTTTGAAATTCTGATGGTGAAGACCGTTCATGGGAATACGCAGGTTGTCAGAGAATTTTCTACTCCACTGAAGGTAACATTAAAGATTCCGGATTCTCTTAAGGTAAATGGAAGAGCATTCTGTATTGTCCGTTCCCACGCAGAAGAAGATGGCTCCTTAAGTATCAGCTTCCTGCAGGATTTAGATGATGATCCCGATACGATCACCTTTGAGACTGACCGTCTCTCTTCCTATGCGATTGCTTATCAGGGGGGAAAAGAAGGTGTGCAGGCTTCTACGATCATCAAAATTGTGATCGGTATACTCCTTGCACTTATCGTGGTTACATTATTTATTGGAATTACTTCCGGCCTTCGTCACAGAAGCAGACGTAAAAAACGCAGAAGATAATGGGTTTCTTTCAGATTAAGTTCTGAATAACAGACAAAACGCTTTTGGTTTACATGCCAGAAGCGTTTTTCTTCTCTTGGATAAAAAAGTGCTGATGCCAACAGATAAAATGAAAAGACTTCTGGAAGCTCAAATCACTGGTATATCCTGTCGAATGGTGGTAAAATAGATTCGTTCTGAAAGAAGGAACAGGCAGGAGAATGAAAAGCATCTGAATGGCAGGACAGAGGAAAAAAATGTACAGCGTAGCATCAGCAGATAATGCAGTTATAAAAAAGCAATCAAACAGATAAGGAGAAACAGATTATGTGGGCTTATGAAAGTGTATTTTATCAGATTTATCCCTTGGGATTTTGTGGGGCACCCTTTGAAAATGATGGTGTGCTGACACACAGGATCAAGAAGGTGGAAGATTGGATTCCCCATATGAAGAAGCTGGGGATCAATGCCATTTATTTTTCACCTGTTTTTGAATCCGATACACATGGCTACAACACAAGGGATTATAAGAAAATTGACGTCAGACTTGGCACTAATGAGGATTTTAAGAAAGTGTGTGACAAGCTGCATGAAAATGGGATCAGGGTCGTACTGGATGGCGTATTCAACCATGTGGGAAGAGGATTTTACCAGTTCCAGGATGTCATTAAAAACCGGGAGAACTCCCCTTATCTGAACTGGTTCCATATTAACCTTTCCGGTAATTCCGGCTATAATGACGGGCTCTGGTATGAAGGCTGGGAAGGTAATTATGACCTTGTGAAGCTGAATCTGCAGAACAATGAAGTAGTGGAGCATATCCTGGATGCGGTGAAGTACTGGATCGATACCTTTGATATCGACGGACTCAGACTGGATGTGGCATATTGCCTGGATGAAAACTTTGTCAGAAGACTGCGCAGCTTTACTGACAGCCAGAAACAGGATTTCTTCCTGCTTGGGGAAATGCTGCATGGAGATTATAACAGACTGATGAACGATGCCATGCTGCACTCTGCTACCAATTATGAATGCTATAAGGGATTGTATTCCAGCTTTAACAGCATGAACATGTTTGAAATCGTGCATTCCCTTCTGAGACAGTTCGGTCCGGAAAACTGGACCCTTTATAAAGGGAAACACCTGCTTTCCTTTGTAGATAACCATGATGTGACAAGAGTGGCAAGTATTCTGCAGAATGAAAAGCATCTGCCGCTGATCTATGCACTCTGTTTTGGTATGCCGGGAATCCCCTGCGTTTATTACGGAAGTGAATGGGGAGAGAAGGCAGACAAGAGTGAGGGTGATCCGGCACTGCGCAAGTGCTTTGATGCACCGCTATTTAATGAACTGTCAGAATGGATATCCAAACTGGCAGAGGCAAAGAAGCATTCTGCCGCATTAAATTATGGAGATTTCCGGTCTGTGCTGCTGACAAACAGACAGTGTATCTTTGAGAGAAAGACTGAGGGAGAAAGAGTACTGGTAGCGATCAATGCAGATGGTGCACCGTTTATGGCACACTTTGATGCAGGCTGTGGCACAGCCGTTGACCTGATCACAGGACAGAGCCATGACTTTGGTGGTGGAAGTGAGCTGCCGCCTTACAGTGCTTATTTCTGGAAAATGGAGCGCTAGGGAGCAGGGCGTTGAAAGAAAGAACCCGGGATGCAGAGAGAAAGACAGCGACTGGGAAAAGAAGGATTTCAGAGAAGAGGCAGCGACTGCAAAGGATCTCAGGAAAGAAAAGCGACTGGGAGAGAAAAGAGTGAAATGGAATCAGGAACAGTGATCAGTGAAAAGTTGGTGGATCAGATGATCCAGGTGGTAAAGGAGGGCGGAGAGATCATCCTCTCCGCCCGGCATATCGGGGAATCTGTGACAGCCAAGGAAGGCAGGGGCAATTTTGTTACAGCGTATGATAAGAAAGTACAGGCATTTCTGTTTGAAAGACTGAAAGAGATTCTTCCGGAAGCAGTTTTTGTCGGCGAAGAGGAGGAAAGCCACCCAGATATCACAAACGGGTATGCTTTTATCATCGATCCTATTGACGGTACCATGAATTTCATGAAGGGATACAGGAGAAGTGCCATTTCGGTCGGACTTCTTAAGGAGGGGATGCCCTGTACCGGAATTGTCTATAATCCCTATGCCGGAGAAGTGTTCAGTGCCATCCGTGGAAAAGGGGCATTCCTGAATGGACAGAAGATCCATGTGGCAGATGAAGATCTATCGGAGCAGCTTGTGCTGTTTGGAACATCTCCATATAATCAGGAGCTTTATGAAAAGGCATTCCGGACCTGTTATGCACTGTTTCAGAAATGTCCTGATATCAGACGGAGCGGTTCTGCCGCCATTGATCTGTGCGATGTAGCCTGCGGAAGAGCCGGACTTTACTTTGAGCTGCTGCTCAGTCCCTGGGATTATGCGGCGGGCAGCCTGATCCTTGCAGAGGCAGGAGGAAAAGCTGTCACTCCGGAAGGGGAAGAACTGACCTTTGACCGGAAGAATGGCGTAGTGGCAGGAAGCATACTTACAGTAGAAGAAGCCCTTTCCTGTATGAAGGGATAGGAAAACAGAGGAGACGGAATGGAATATACAGTTTATCAGCTTGCTTTTTTCTTTTTTATTTATTCCTTTGCAGGATGGTGTATTGAGGTCTGCTGCGCAGCCATCCAGAAGCGGAAGTTTGTAAACCGGGGCTTCGTGAACAGCCCTTTCTGCCCGATCTATGGATCTGGCGCAGTACTATTTGCCGTATTTCTGCCGGAGCTTAGGGAAGATCCCTTTTTCCTGTTTCTGGCAGGAGCGATTCTGGCATCTATCCTGGAATTTTCCACAGGGGCGCTGCTTGAAAAGCTGTTCCACAGAAAATGGTGGGACTATTCCAATATTAAGTGGAATTATGAAGGATATGTGTGTCTGCCCTTTTCCCTGATCTGGGGTGCATGTGCAGTCGTTTTGAACATGTTTCTGGATCCGCTGTTAGTGAAGCTTCTTGGGATCCTGCCAAAGTTTCTGATGGTGATCATCATGATCGCACTGACTGTGATCCTTGTACTGGACGCCGTCGGTACTACGCTGGCGATCCGTGGACTGCAGAAGAAGCAGTCCCAGCTTGCAGAGTTTACGGAAGGTGTCAGCCAGGTATCAAAGCTTCTGGAAAATGCCATTACCAGACGGATACAGAAGCGTATGGACAGAGCATTCCCGGCACTGGAGCTGCCAAAGCTCCAGAAGCAGAAACGGGCGAAGGAAAAAGAAACGGTATTTGCCAGGGGATGCAGCTTTTATAAGCTGGTCAGCCTGTTTTTCATCGGGGCATTTCTCGGAGATATTACAGAAACGATCTTCTGTCTGATCACGGCAGGAAGGCTGATGAGCAGGAGCAGTGTCGTATATGGCCCTTTCAGTATCGTATGGGGGCTTGGCTGTGCGTTCCTGACAGCGATCCTTTACCGGATAAGAAATAAGAGCGATTCCTATATATTTATCGCAGGAACATTGCTTGGCGGGGCTTATGAATATATCTGCAGTGTGTTTACCGAACTGGTCTTTGGAACGGTGTTCTGGGATTACAGTGGTTTTGTGTTTAACCTGGGCGGCAGGATCAACCTGCTCTACTGCTTTTTCTGGGGAATTGCAGCAGTCGTATGGATGAAGCTGCTGTATCCGAGATTTTCTGCATGGATCGAGAAGATCCCCATGAAAGCAGGAAAGATCATCTGCACGGCTATGCTTGTATTCATGATCTTCGACTGCCTGCTGTCAGCAATGGCACTGGCCAGATACACAGAGCGGAATACCACAGGAAAACAGGCAGAAAACAGTGTGGAAACTTTCCTGGATGAGCATTTTGGAGATGAGAGGATGGAACGGATCTATCCCAATGCGAAGATCGTAGAGTAGGATAAAAAATTCGGGCAGAGGCAGAAAACCAAAGCGGAAAAGAAAGTAAGAAAAGTAAAGCAGAAAAGTTAAGTGAGAAAATAAAGTAAAAAATAAAATATGAAAATCGGAAAACCGGCTTTCCCAAGATCAGAAGATGATCCCGGAAGGCCGGTTTTTTATTGCTATGCTTTCTTCCTGCTGAGTCTTACCGCAAGAAGGAGCAGTACCGGGAAGATAATGGCGGAAAGGATACCCATCCGCAGATTGTTGTCCAGACTGCTGGATACGAATCCGGCAAGGGTGGGACCACCG
>CACXDC010000254.1 GCA_902766365.1 uncultured Lachnospiraceae bacterium
AAAAAACTCCCGGCATAAGACAATTACATATCTTACACCGGGAGTATCCGTTTTCTTTTCAGTTGTATTCTGGCTCTTACCAGTAACTATTTCTCTCGATGTAAGATATGTAATTGTCAAGGTTCTGTCAAAGATGACCCGTCCGTTCATCTTTCCTTTTATATCAGTCAGAGGCTTTTGCCCCTGACTGATGACCACACTCGGAAAAATAATCATGCATGATTACTTTTAAATCCCATTACTGCAGCCAGGTTGAGAAGGCCTGGCTGCCAAGAAACACTAATATCGGTTTCGATTACTGTGCTGCAGGAACCTCAATAAAGGCAAGAGTTCCGTGGCTTGTCATATCGACAACTACGTGATCCTCTCTGATCTCTACAACCTTAACCTCAACCCATGCACCGTTTACCTTCTGGTAAACCTTGATGTTCTGGCCTGCCTTCACGCCCTTCATGTAGAAGTTAACCTGAGCAGATTCGAACTTGCCGACAACTGCCTTGGTTCCAAATACAGAAAGAACCTTTCCGCCAAGCTCAGTAGCCTGTGCCTTTGCGTCCTTAACAGTAGCTGCATTAGCCTTTGTTAAGAAGAATGTTACATTACTGGGGGCTCCGTTAATGATAACGTGTCCACCCTGTCCTGTCGGAAGTGCATCCGGGAGTCCGGGAGTCTCAACAACTGCGTTGTTGCTATACTCGCCAACTGTCTTGTTCTCAGCTGCTGCAGCGGCTTCTACTGTTGCAGAAACGCTGGATGCAACTACTGCTGCAGAAGGTGATCCTGCTGCAGATACAGTCATACCACAGAGCATTGCTCCGATCAGGGTACATGCGATAAGCTTTTTCATTGGACTATCTCCTCCTTTCTTTTCAGCCAAAAGCCGAAAGCCTGAGTGTGGTTTATATCATCACCGTTTCACCGGTGTTGATACCTGCATAGCCTGTACCTGCATCACAGGTTACTGTGTCATATTTATTCAACAATTCTGTCTATGGTTCCCGCCACATCACCCACAAGGGCTGCAACTACAACAAACTGTTTATCTGAAGCTGCATCTTTTTTAGTGGTAAGGGTGATCAGAAAATTGTAGGGTGTGATCTGCTCAAAATCCTCCCGCAGGTTCATTCCCATGACACGGGTTCCATACAGATCATCTATAAACTGCTGGCATCCGGTCTGATAGGTAAAGTCATAAGTCCTGATCAGACTGGTATCTTCTCTCTCATATGCTGCAAAAATCTCGTAGGTCAGAAGATTGCCATCGATATAAACATAGGCATATTCATGCTTTTCAAAAAAATCCGGATCAGCGAAATCATACAGTCCTGCAAAAGGGGCGCTGTCACTGTCCCCTCTTCCATGGATGACGGTATTGAAGTCGCACATATTTTTCAGATTGGCAAGCTCGGTATATAATGCGCCCGAAGCATTGTCCCTGCCATAGGCATCCCTTGTTTCGTAATAATCATCTGCTTCTTCGCTCTGCAGGATAGGATCATCGATCCCGGTTCCCGGTATATAAAGCCATCCGAAGATATCCGGATTTTCTGCCTGAAGGGCAGAAAAATCGATCTGGGAATCAGATGCACTTTCATAGGCGATCCCTGTTTTCTGCTCATCTTCTGCCGTCTGTGCTGCATCCTCCGTCATTTCTGTATCTTCTGTTTCTGTTGTATTCTGTTCTTTGCCGGCACAGCCCGTCAGGCTGCTGACCAGTAATATTCCGGCAAGTCCCAATGTCAAAAATTTTCTTCTCATTTTATTTCCTTTTATTATCATGCTGTTTTACTGCTCCACCGGCTCATAGAAGATATCCAGAATCATTTCATAAAGAGCATCCTCATCCGGATAAAACTCTTCAAACTCATCTCCCATGACAGTTTCTCCCTGCATCATATAAAAGCTGTTTTCATCAAAGCTGTAATCTACAAGGATCGGGGCAAGGTATGCTACCTCGTCTGCTGAAATATCTGTCACCATCTGTGGTACCACTGTCTGATAAAGATCCGGGGCTACGGTGATATCCTTCTTGGCTGCTGTCTTAGCTGCCTGCACGTAGGCATTCAGATACTGCTTCTGTCTGGCAAGACGCATATCCGCCGAACCAAATACGTTCACATCCCTGGCTTTCACATACCAGAAAGCCGATTCTCCCATCAGGTGCACCTGTGCATCCTTTTTCAAGGTACTGTCGTACTTTGTCAGATCATCCAGTACTGTCACATCCACGCCCCCGACTGCATCATTTATGGTCGGGATCGCACTCATGTTGATAGCCGCATAACCATGGATCGGAAGTCCATAGAACAGTCTGCTGACTGCTTTTTTCTCATATTCACAGCTTTCCTCAACGCCATTTCCAAATCCATGCTGGACGGCGATCTGGGCCTTTGTCGTAGTCACATAGGCACCGCTGTCATTATAAATATCCACATCTGCCATGGTGTTCCGGTTGATACCGACGATCTTCAGTGTCTTATCATGTGGGTTCATCACCGCAAGGAACAGGGCGTCTGCCTGGCCGCCCTTTGTTCCTTCTTCCACTTCCTTCACATCACTCTTTTTATCAATCCCCATAAACAGAAATGTCCTGATATCT
>CACXDC010000255.1 GCA_902766365.1 uncultured Lachnospiraceae bacterium
AGACTTCCTGGATTCCCGATCGTTCTTCATGGTTCATCTTCCGTTCCTCAGGCATTCGTTAAGATGGTTAACCAGTACGGCGGAAACATGCCTGATGCTGTAGGTATTCCGGAAGAGCAGCTTCGTAAGGCAGCTCAGCTTGCTGTATGTAAGATCAATATCGACTCCGATATCCGTCTTGCTATGACAGGTACTATCCGTAAGTACTTTGCAGAGCATCCTGATCATTTCGATCCTCGTCAGTACTTAAAGCCCGCTAGACAGGCTGTTAAGGAAATGGTTGCTCACAAGATCGTTAACGTTCTTGGTTCTGACGGAAAGGCCTAAAGAATCGAAATCTGAAAAGATAACGACTATCAAAGATAACATGAGGCGTCTGCTTATGGCAGACGCCTCTTTTGTGTCATAGGGAATTACTCCGTGATGTTCCAATGATATAAAAAAGCCTTCCGGGCAGGATCGCACTGCGGCGGAAGGGTGGATGTCGCTTAAAGCGACCCACCGCAGACGGAGAATATGCTTTCTCAAAACCGCTTTGGCAGTGAAAAAAGATACAGCTGGAACCCATACTGAGAAAATCTCTCATTTCGTCCGTGCGCAGAAATGCTACAATAAGGATACAGAGTAATTTCAGAATGAAAGAAGGACAGTGAGAGATGAAAGTATATGAGTTTGGAGATAAACAGAAGCCTGCGATCCTGCTGCTGCCGGGGACGTGCTGTTATTGGAAATCCAATTTCGGACATGTCATTGAACCCCTGCAGAAGAACTTCTATGTGTGCTGTGTATCCTATGATGGCTTCGATGATACGGAGGATACCGAGTTCCCTTCCATGCTGGAGGAAACGGCTAAGATCGAGAATTATATCAAAGAAAAGCATGGCGGTCATGTGAGGGCTGTTTATGGCTGTTCTCTGGGTGGTTCTTTTGTAGGGCTTCTGGCAGCCAGGGAAAACATCCGGATGGATTACGGCATTCTTGGTGGCTCCGACCTGGATCAGGCAGGTGTTTTCAAAACAAAACTGCTTTGTAAGATTGCCATGCCGCTTCTTTATCCCTTTATCCATGACGGACAGTTCAGACAGAAATTCATGCAGAAGAAAATGCAGAAAACCATGGAAAATGGAAGCGAGTATGAGAAAATCTTCATGAACATGATGAAGACACCGGAGGGAAAGAGTCTTTCCTTTATCAGCAGGGAAAGTGTGGAGCGACAGTTCGCATCGGACATGGTGACACCACTGCCGGATCATATTTCACCAAAGCATGGAGAAATCCATATCATATATGCGCTGAAGATGGGAGAAAAGTACAGAAAACGTTACTATCAGCATTTTGCAAAGCCGGTGCTGCATGAATTTAATATGAAGCATGAGGAGCTTCTGGCCTGTCATAAGGAAGAGTGGGTCAGAACGATAGAAGAGATCTGTATACCGGGAGCATAGAGAAGAACTTGCAGAAGAAACGTATGTCGGAAAACAGAACGCAGTAGAAAGAAAACCGGATGTGGAAAAACCACATCCGGTTCTTTTTGTTTTAGAATCCGTTTAAACTGCGAATGAATTATAACTGGGGACCTGCAGCAACAAGTGCCTTACCAGCATCGTTTCCTTCGTATTTAGCGAAGTTCTTGATGAATCTCTGAGCAAGATCCTTAGCCTTTGTTTCCCATTCAGAAGCATCAGCGTAAGTATCGCGAGGATCAAGGATAGCAGGATCAACTCCAGGAAGAGATGTAGGTACTTCGAAGTTGAAGTAAGGGATCTTCTTGGTAGGAGCATTTACGATGTCACCGTTCAGGATTGCATCGATGATTCCACGGGTATCTTTAATGGAGATACGCTTACCAGTTCCGTTCCATCCTGTGTTTACAAGATAAGCCTTAGCGCCGCTCTTCTGCATCTTCTTAACAAGCTCTTCTGCATACTTTGTAGGATGCAGCTCAAGGAATGCCTGTCCGAAGCTAGCAGAGAAGGTAGGAGTAGGCTCTGTGATTCCACGCTCTGTACCAGCCAGCTTAGCTGTGAATCCTGACAGGAAGTAGTACTGTGTCTGATCAGGTGTCAGAACAGATACCGGAGGAAGTACGCCGAAAGCATCTGCGGACAGGAAGATTACGTTCTTAGCTGCCGGTGCAGAAGAGATAGGACGTACAATGTTCTTAATATGATCGATAGGATAAGATACACGTGTATTCTCAGTTACGCTCTTATCTGCAAAATCAATCTTGCCTGCAGCATCAAGAGTTACGTTCTCAAGAAGAGCGTTGCGCTTGATTGCATTGTAGATATCAGGCTCGGAATCCTTATCCAGGTTGATAACCTTAGCGTAGCATCCACCTTCGAAGTTGAATACGCCGTTGTCATCCCAGCCGTGCTCGTCATCACCGATCAGGAGACGCTTAGGATCTGTAGAAAGGGTTGTCTTACCTGTTCCGGAAAGACCGAAGAAGATAGCTGTGTTCTTGCCATCCATATCTGTGTTAGCAGAGCAGTGCATGGAAGCCATGCCCTTCAGAGGCAGGTAGTAGTTCATCATAGAGAACATACCCTTCTTCATTTCTCCGCCGTACCATGTATTGATGATAA
>CACXDC010000256.1 GCA_902766365.1 uncultured Lachnospiraceae bacterium
CAGACTGTACAGAGGGTGAAGGATTTTGATACAAGACAAAAGACCATCGTGGTGAAATCCTGTGCACCTGCCCCTTTATGGGAGCTGCTCAGGAAGCTGAATGCAGAGAGACCGGACCGGATGATCTCCTCAGCAATCTGTCAGAACGAGGAAGTGCTGTCAGCTGTCAGGGAAGGTTCCTGTGATATGAGTATTCTGCCTTTTCCTCTGGAGAACAGCCGGGAATTTATGCGGGAGCATCTGTTTGTCTGTGTACCCTGTGAGCATGAGCTGGCATCCCACGAGACACTGACTTTTGCAGACATCAATGGTTTTAATTTTCTTCTTCGTACCGAGCTTGGTTTCTGGGATACCCTTTGCCGGGAAAAAATGCCGGCGTCCAAATTTCTGGTGCAGACAGATGGAGCTGTTTTTGATGAACTGGTGAAAGCGTCATCGCTTCCCTGCTTTACGACAGATTACTGGCTGAACAGATATACCGGTTACGGGGATCGGATCAATATTCCTTTGAAGGATCCGGAGGCGAATGTGACTTTTTACCTTACAGAAAATAAAATAAAGCAGTAAAATGGAGGATGACAGAGGTATGAATGATAAATGGCTGGAATTTGCAATCCGGATCCAGAGTATTGCGCAGGCAGGGCTTCAGTATGGCAGGGATAAATATGATAAAGAGCGTTATGAGGAGCTGCGCAGGATTGCAGCGGAGATGATGTCAGTGAAAACAGATATCCCGGTTAATAAGATACGGGATCTGTTCTGCAATGAAACAGGCTATCAGACGCCAAAGGTGGATACAAGAGCTGCTGTGTTTTCCGATGGAAAGATCCTGCTTGTACATGAGAATAACGGCACATGGGCACTGCCGGGCGGCTGGTGTGATGTGGATCAGTCTGTAGCTTCCAATACGGAAAAGGAAGTACGGGAGGAAACAGGCTTTACGGTTCATGCGGACAGGCTGATCGCAGTACAGGACTGGAGAAAACACAATGTTCAGAATTATGCGTATGGAGTTGTAAAGACATTTGTTCTGTGCGAATATGAAGGTGGTACGTTTACCAGAAACATAGAAACGACAGAGACCGGGTTCTTTGACAGGGACAGTATTCCTGAAAAACTGGCGGTGGAGAAGACCACAAAGGAACAGATCCTGATGTGCTTTGATGCCTATGAGGATCCGGACTGGAAGACCATGTTTGATTAGAGGCAGCAGGATCAGGCAGAGTAGATAGAAGAAGAGGAGCAGTTTATGAATATTACTGTATATCTTGGAGCAAATGAGGGAAATGACCCGCTTTTAAAAGAGGCGGTACGTGAGCTTGGAACGTGGATAGGATCCAGTGGACATACACTTATTTATGGCGGATCCAAAAACGGACTTATGGGAGAGGTCGCGGAGAGCGTGCTGGATGCCGGCGGCAGGGCGATCGGAGTGGAACCACATATTTTTATTGATCAGGGTTTTGAATATGACAGGCTGACAGATCTTATTGTGACAAAGGATATGACAGAGAGGAAGACGAAGATGATCGAGCTTGGAGATGCCTTTATCGCTTTTCCGGGCGGAACAGGAACGCTTGAGGAAATTGCTGAGGTAATGTCCAAAGTATCATTGAAGTGGCTGTCTGCACCCTGCATTCTTTATAATCTGAATGGCTATTACGACAGCCTGAAGGAACTGCTTCTGCATATGCAGGAAAAGGGACTGTCCTCGAAGGAGCGGCAGGAAGGAATTTATTTTTCAAAAGATCTGGAGGAGATCAAGAAAATTCTCGAGAAGGGATGACAGGATGAAAATGATTTTTCTGTCTCCGGAGGAAAGAGAAAAAGGAATAATGTAACATGAAAATAAAAGATAAATATAAAGGAATTTTTTATATCATCCTGGCGGCTTTCGGATTCGCATTTATGAATCTGTTTGTGAAGCTGGCAGGAGATCTGCCGGCGATTGAAAAGAGTTTTTTCCGTAATCTGGTAGCAATTTTCTTTGCTTTTACTGTTATGAAAAAGGAAAAGATCCCATTCTCCATTCCGAAGGGAACCGGGAAATATATCTTTTTCCGGTCTTTGTTTGGAACAATAGGAATTTTCGCCAACTTTTATGCCATTGGAAAGCTGTATATTGCAGATGCTTCCATGCTTAATAAGCTGTCACCTTTCTTTGCCATTATTTTTTCCTATTTTCTGTTAAAGGAAAAAATCAAATTGTACCAGTTTGTCTGTGTACTGACGGCATTTACCGGTGCATTGTTTATTCTGAGACCCGGATTTGACAGTGTTGCCACATTTCCGGCATTTATTGGGCTGATAGGTGGGATGGGAGCAGGTCTGGCATACACCAATGTGCGGATAGCCACCAAACACGGTGCGCCGGGGCCGCTTATTGTATTCTGCTTTTCTACTTTTTCCTGCATATGTGCGGTTCCTTTTATTCTTATAAATCCTCAGCCGCTTACATGGTGGCAGCTGGCATCACTTTTAATGGCTGGCCTTTCTGCAACACTGGGGCAGTTTTCCATTACGGCGGCATACACCTATGCACCGGCCAGTGAACTGTCCGTATATGATTATACGCAGATCGTATTTGCTGCCCTGCTTGGCATGATTTTCCTGGGAGAAGTGCCGGATGTCATCAGTATCCTCGGATACCTGATCATCTGTGGTGCGGGAATTGCCATGTTTCTGATCCGGCGGAAAAAAGATAAAGAGCAGACCGGTTGAAAATAAAGTGGGAGAAAAGATATGACCCTGCAGCAGTTAAAATACGTGATAACAGTGGCAGAAACAGGAACAATTACAGAAGCGGCGAATAAGCTGTATATTTCCCAGCCCAGCCTGACCAATGCCATTCATGAGCTGGAAAAGGAAATGAATATTGTTATCTTTAACAGAACCAATAAGGGAATCAGCCTTTCCAGGGAAGGAAATGATTTTCTTGGCTATGCAAGACAGGTGCTGGAGCAGGCAGCAATTCTGGAAGATAACTCTTGGAAGGAAAGGATTATTTTGTCCTGACTACCAACATTGACCATGCATTCCAGAGGGCAGGTTTTTCAAAAGAACATCTGTGCTATACACAGGGGGATTTTGGTCTGTTCCAATGCTCAAAACCATGTCATACAGATACCTATGATAATTATGCAACTCTTCAAAAAATGGTTCGGGAAGAAAAAAATATGTCTGTTCCAACAGAGCTCATTCCACATTGTCCAAGATGTGGACGGGAAATGGACTTCAATTTATTCTGGGATAACACATTTATCAGAGATAAGGGATGGCATATCGCACATAAGCGGTATACAGATTATATAGAACAGCATAAAAATGGAAAGGTATTATATTTGGAATTAGGAGTCGGATTTAATTCTCCCGGTGTCATAAAAATTCCATTTTGGAATATGGCGGCAGAAAACCCGGATGCAGTATTTGCAAGCGTA
>CACXDC010000257.1 GCA_902766365.1 uncultured Lachnospiraceae bacterium
CGGTCTGTCACCGGTGTATGCTGTAGTACCAGCTTAATATAGCTGCCATCCATGCCAAGATGCTCACAGATATCACATAAAAGCGCCTTCAGTACCTCTTCATCTTCCTTATCCTGCTGTAATCTCAAAAGCAGCTCTTCCGGTGGTGTATACGGGGCAAATGGCTCCTTCTCTTTTTTCACAAGCTGTTCCACACAGCTCTCCAAAAGTTCATGCGGTACCTGCTTAAAGGCAGATTTCGGAACCGGTGCCTGCTTCATGATAAAACGTTTGATCACAAAATAAATAAATCCAAATATGGTCAGCACCTGACAGATATTGCTGAATGTCAGATATGGAAGTAACTCATTCAGTCTGTTCACACTTACTGTCCTCTTTTCCTGCGGCTGTCATAAGTCACATTTTCTGAAAGGCTGCAATATTCCCCGGTTCTTGTATAGGAATCCGTCAGATGGCTGGTATGGAGCATTTTGCCAAGGGACTCATCCTCCCAGGGCTTCCATTCTTTGTCCTTCTTATCCTTCTCATCCCCGGACTGTCCGGGCATGCTGCCCTCTCCTGCCATACTGCCGTCTGCAAGCGTGCCAAGCATTTCCTTCCGTCTGCCAAGTATCTTCTGGATCTTCTGTGGAAATTCCCGGACCGGCTCTGTAATATGCTCCCTGATAAAGGTCTGGATCGCCGTCTTTATATTCTGAAAGCTGCCCATCAGATGAAGAGACTGTCCACCAGTCCCTGCCGTCTGACCTTCATCCCCAAGAGAATTCCAAAGCTCCTTTAAAAGCCCTGTGTGGGTATTCTTTTCCGACTCTTCCTTTTCTACCGTATGGGTGATCTGACAGGTATCTCCATCCCGGGAATATGTGGATTCCCTTTTCCGGTAAAGTGCCGTTTCCGCATGGTCCCCGTCTTGCCTGATTCTGTCTGTCTGGGTTCTGTCTGCCTGGCTGTCATTCTCCTTTTCCCTTGCCGCATCCTTATTTTTATAAAGATAGTTATCCTGATAGCCCTTCCCGGAAAATCCGGTATAATCACTGCGGATCTGCATCAGACCACCTCCCGTCCCTTTGTTTCTCTTTCTGCTTTTCTTATCTGGATTTTAGCACAGAAAGCATGTTCCTGTCACCTGAAACTGACGGATTCCTGCTGTCTTTTCTCTGTAATCTTTGCAATATCTTAACGCCGGAAAATTGCCACTGCCCGGTATTCGGAGTATAATGTCCCTATGGAAAAACTACTGATGAGCAAAAATGGAAAACGATTAAAAAACCTTCTGATCACACTTGGACTGACGGCACTGGCCACGATCATTGCCTTCTGGTTCTTTCATCATGTGCCCGAAAATCCTGCCAATATCGCCCTTGTTTACATTACGGCGCTTGTTCTTGTGGCACGCTTTACGGACGGTTATCTCTATGGCGTGCTCGCTTCTCTTGCCGGGGTTATCTTTGTAAACTATCTGTTTACGTATCCTTATTTTGAACTGAATTTTACACTGACCGGTTATCCCGTCACCTTTTTATTCATGCTGATCATTTCCATCACGATCAGCGCCATGACATCCCAGATCAAAGATCAGGGGCGGATCCTCGTGGAGCGTGAAAAGCTTCTGATGGATGCTGAAAAGGAAAAAATGCGGGCCAATCTGCTGCGCAGTGTATCCCACGATCTGCGCACACCTCTTACCGGCATTATCGGAAACAGCTCCACCTACATAGAAAACTGCGATACTCTTTCTGAAGAGGAAAAGCTGAAGATCGTAAGTCATATCAATGACGATTCCAACTGGCTCCTTAATATGGTAGAAAACCTGCTGTCAGTTACCAGAATTGATGAACGTTCCATGAAGATCGCTACTTCCATGGAATCAGTGGAAGAAGTCTGTGCAGAGGCGATCCGCCGTCTGAAAAAGAGACTGCCATCCGCAGACATCCATGTCAGTGTTCCGGAAGAATATCTGCTGATCCCCATGGACGCCATGCTGATCGAGCAGGTTATCATCAACCTGCTTGAAAACGCAGTTGTCCACTCAAAAAGTACTCTGCCCATTGAACTGACTGTTACAGATGATGGCTTCCATGTTACCTTCCGTGTCAGGGATTATGGTGTCGGTATTCCACCGGAACGGCTGGACACGATTTTTAACGGTTCCCCATATACCCCTGAAAACCAGGGTGATACCTACCGTGGTATGGGGATCGGTCTTTCTATCTGCAAGACGATCATAACTGCCCATAGCGGCACCATCGGTGTACGCAACAATGAAAACGGCTGCACCTTTACCTTTACCCTTCCAAAGGAAAGAGCAAAGAACGAGTAAAGAATTTTCACAAGAAAGGACCTTTCAAAATGACACTAAAATCATCCATTCTGCTGATTGAAGATGAAGAAAATATCCGTTCCTTTATTGCCACTACACTGAAAAATCAGGGCTACAAGATCACTACCGCCTCTACCGGCAGGGAAGGACTGCATCTGTCCGCCTCACTCTGCCCTGATATTATCCTGTTAGATCTCGGACTTCCTGATCTGGACGGCATGGATGTGATAAGGCAGCTTCGTGACTGGAGCTCCACCCCGATCATCGTGATCTCCGCCAGAAGTCACGAACAGGAAAAGGCAAAGGCTCTTGACCTCGGTGCCGATGACTATATCACCAAGCCCTTTGGCACGGTTGAGCTTCTTGCCAGGATCCGCACTTCCCTGCGTCACAGCAGCCAGCTTAGTGCTGACAGTGCCAGCCATACACCGGCTTACCATCATGGGAACCTGACTCTTGACTTTGAAAAGCATCTTGTCACCCTGAATGGAGAAATGGTACATCTGACACAGATCGAATTCAAGCTTCTCGGACTTCTTGCCATGAACAGTGGAAAGGTTCTTACCTACTCCTATATCATGGAAAAGATCTGGGGACCCTACATAGACAATAACAATCAGATCCTCCGGGTAAACATGGCAAATATCCGCCGTAAGATTGAAGAAAACCCTGCTGCACCGGAGCATGTCTTTACAGAAATCGGCATTGGATACAGAATGGCAGAGAGCGATTAACTCTCTGCCATTTCTTTGTTCTCTCCTTTAAACAATTTTTTCAACCTGCGTTATGGGGCAAATATTTTCTCCTCTTTCATATCTTCAGCAAAAGGTTTCCTTTTATTTTAAATTTTATCATTGAAATAACAATATATTTATGTTATATTCATACTACTTTCCACCCGTTTCCGGGATTTCGGGAAGATCATGTTGATTCTATCATTTTTATCTTTTGGCATTTCGCCGGATGTTTTCAGAACAGGTCTGCATGATGTAACTATTCACTTTTGTTTTTGGATGTAATCGTAAG
>CACXDC010000258.1 GCA_902766365.1 uncultured Lachnospiraceae bacterium
ATTGACTGAACATTGACAATTGAATAGCTGCCAGGTATTGAATTTTCCAGGTGCATAGCTAAAACTTATGTGCGAAGTTTGAGTTAAAAAGCTGAATGAGTATTCTTATTCCATGACTTTGGAAGAACTGCAGCCGGAGGAAGCAGAGGAACATATAGAAGATGAGATTCTGTATGAGCCATCGGATCCCTATGGTATGACAGATGGAAAGAATTTCGTACTGTTCACTCCCGATACACCGGTCAGTGAACTGGATGAGGAATTTAAAAGCTGGCATTATATGGAGGAAGGACAGGAAAAACTTTCCTGTTATGGACTCTGGAACCAGGAGACAGGGGACGGTTTCTTTACTTATGAATAAAAGAAGAGAAAACGGAAGGAAATAGAGCAATGGGAGAATATGTTGCAAATAAAACCAGATATCAGGAAAATGAAAATACTGGATTTTACAGAAGATGTGGAAGGAGCGGACTGAAGCTTTCTTCCCTGTCACTGGGATTCTGGCATAATTTTGGAACCAACGGTGATTATGAAAACATGAAGCAGATGTGCTTTGCTGCATTTGACCATGGCATTACCCATTTTGACCTAGCAAATAATTACGGACCGGAGCCAGGAAGTGCAGAAAGCAACCTGGGACGGATCCTGAAAGAAGAGCTGAGTGCCTACAGGGATGAACTGATCATCAGTACCAAGGCCGGTTATGATATGTGGGAAGGCCCTTACGGGGACTGGGGAAGCAAAAAATATCTGATCGCCAGTCTGGACCAGAGCCTTAAGCGGATGGGACTGCCTTATGTAGATATTTTCTATCATCACAGAATGGATCCGGAGACACCACTGGAGGAGACCATGGAGGCACTTGCCCAGATCGTAAGAAGCGGAAAGGCACTTTATGTGGGACTTTCCAATTATGATGGCGAGACCATGGCAAGGGCAGAGAAGATACTGGATGAACTGCACTGTCCCTTTGTCATCAATCAGAACAGTTATAACATCCTGAACAGGACCGTGGAGCAGAATGGTATCCTGAAGCAGAGTTATGCTTCTGGTAAGGGAATGATCTGTTTTTCGCCGCTGGCACAGGGCATGCTCACAGACAGATACCTGAAGGAGATACCGGCAGACAGCCGTGTGCTGAAAGACGGTCGTTTCCTGCATGAGGATCAGGTGCTTTCTGCAAGGCCGATGCTGCTGAAGCTGGATGAGATCGCAGACAGCTATGATATGTCTTTGTCAGAGCTGGCGATCGCATGGCTTTTACAGAAAAAGGAGGTTACCAGTGTCCTGATCGGTGCTTCCAGACCGGAGCAGATCCTGAAGAATCTGGAAGCTGTCAGAAAGCATGAAAAGGCTAAGCTTCCGGAAGAAGAGCTTAGAAAGATTGACGAAGCTGTAAAATAGGATTGCATTTACAGGTAAGGACGGTTATAATGTGAAAAGCAACAGGGAATGAAGTTCTCCCTTGAATGTAAGATTCAAAACCGCTGATGAAAGCTGATGACTTCTGCAAATAACGCAGAAATTGTCAGCTTTTTTTATGGGTCGTGATACTTTTTCATACGCAAAGCATGCGAAATATAAACCATCAGCTATGCGGGTGTGAAATGGTTGCTGCCGTGAAAGGACAAACCCGGAACAGAAAAAGAGAATTTCTGCGGAAAGGGAAAAGGAGAAAAAGATGTTACTGAGTATTGCATTAATCATGTTGACTGGAATGGGGCTTTCACTTCTCTGCCGGAAAATAAAACTGCCGGGGCTTTTTGGCATGGTGATCGCCGGAATCCTGCTTGGACCCTGTGTACTTAACCTGATCGATCCATCTGTCCTTGCTATTTCAGCACAGTTGCGGAAGATCGCACTGATCATCATTCTGGCAAGAGCCGGACTGACGCTGAAGATAGAGGATCTGAAAAGGATCGGGAGACCGGCGATCCTGATGTGTTTTCTGCCGGCAACCTTTGAAATGATCGGAACCATTCTTTTGGCACCACCTCTGCTTCATATATCAACCATGGAAGCTGCACTGCTTGGAGCCGTGATCGGTGCAGTATCACCGGCAGTCATTGTGCCCAAGATGATCCATCTGATCGAAGAAGGGTATGGAACAGAAAAAGGGATTCCCCAGCTCATCCTTGCCGGAGCTTCTGCAGATGATGTGTATGTAATTGTGTTGTTCAGTGCATTTACTTCTCTGGTACAGGGAGGAGATGTGTCAGTGATCCGGTTTGTGAATATCCCGGTTTCAGTAGTGCTTGGAATTCTGGCAGGACTGCTTTGTGGAGCTTTGCTGGCAGTGATGTTTACGAAATGGGAAATGGCAGGGACTGTGAAGACAATCGTATTTCTTTGTGTCTGTTTCCTGCTTTCTGCGGCAGAAGATGCGATTTCCCTGCCAATTACCTTTTCTTCCCTGATCGCAGTAATGTTTATTGGGATTGCCATGCAGAAAAAGGATGGAGAAGATGCCAGAATCCTTTCCGGCAAGTGTAATGAACTCTGGAACGGGGCAGAGGTACTGCTGTTTGTGCTGGTTGGAGCCTGCGTAGATATCAGTCATCTGGTAACAGCAGGGCTTACTGTGGTGTTACTGATTGGAGGTGCACTGGTATTCCGGATGCTTGGTGTGTGGGTATGCCTGCTGAAAACAGCATTAAGTGGCAGAGAGAAGCTGTTCTGTATGATCAGCTATACACCCAAGGCCACCGTACAGGCAGCGATTGGGGGAATCCCCCTTGCTATGGGGCTGCCCTGCGGGGATATTATCCTGACGGTTGCAGTAGCAGCAGTTATGATCACAGCGCCGCTTGGGGCATTTGCCATAGACAGGACGTATCAGAAGTTTTTGACGAAGACGGAAAATTAATAGTTGCGGAAGAATTAGTTATAAATAATTATAATGACAATGTATTGACAACACCCGAATTTTGGATATACTAAAATTGAATGGAGGTGTTCTATATGGCAACAACTAATTTGAATATCAGAACTGATAAGGCAGTAAAGGATCAGGCTGAGGCAATATTTACTGAACTTGGATTAAATATGACAACGGCGATCAATATGTTCCTGAGAACAACTATCCGTGAACATGGGATTCCGTTTGAACTGAAGCTGGATGTTCCAAATGAGACAACAGCGGCTGCTATTGAGGAAGGAAGAAGGCTTGTTACGGATCCTTCGGCACAGAGATATTCCAGTATAGATGCACTTAAGGAAGCACTTGACGTATGAAATATGATATTCAGTTTACCAGTCAATTTAAAAAGGATCTGAAGCTTGCAAAAAAGCAGGGAAAGAAATTAGACAAACTGTTTGAAGTAATAGATGTTCTTGCGAATGGGGGAACGCTTGAGCCCAGATACAGGGATCATGACCTTACTGGCCGTTATAAAGGAACCCGTGAGTGTCATATAGAACCAGACTGGTTGCTGGTTTATGAAATATGTGGAGATGTACTGGTTTTAATGCTGTACAGGCTTGGGACACATTCAGAATTATTAAAAAAATAGAAATTTGAGAAGCTGAATAGATGAGAAAAGGGATTTATAGTAAGGAAGAAAAGAATACCGCTCTTGCAGAAGGCTCTGGTCGTGGATCAGAGCTCTCTTTTTGTGTAAAAGAAAAATGAAATGCGGCGGAAATATAAAGGATTCATAATACAGAAAGCCAATTTGTAAGTATTTTATATCTGACACTGTAACATTTTGTGAAAAAATACTATCAGATGTGATAGTTGTAGATAAAAATTGTGCATTATATAATAAGACTCAAGAAGGGAGAAGAAATAATTGGGACAATATGACGGAGAAGCGTGGCTCGGCAAGGAACCACAATTTGATGAAAACGAAATAGATGAAACCATATCTGCGGATATTATTGTTGTCGGTGGCGGACTTGCCGGTGTGGCAGCAGTCAGGCAGGCGGCAGAGCTTTCACAGAAAGTTCTTCTCTTTGAAAAATGCAGATGCATTCAGGCAAGAAGTGGTGACTTCGCAGTGATGGACAGCAAGGTGGCAGCACACTGGGGCAGAGAGAAGCTGAACAAGGCAGAGATCGTGAACCAGCTCATGCACGATATGGCCTACAAGGCAAGCCAGAACATCCTGAAACGATGGTCAGAGGAAGCAGGTGAAGCCTTTGACTGGTACATAGAAGGAATGGAAGGCGTAGAGATACTTGACCGGACAGATCAGGTTCCTGAAAAGGGCGTCAGGTGTTACGTACAGCCAAGACGGTATCCTCTTCCGGAAGGCTTTGACAATGCCACAGAGAATTACAAATGCTATCAGGTAACGGCCTGGGTAAGACCCTCCCACATACCGGTCTGCAGAGCCAATTTTGAAAAGGCACAGGCAACCGGAAATGTGACCAGCTATTTTAACACCAAGGTAAAGAAGCTGATCCGGAAACCGGGAGGAAGAGTAGAAGGAATCATTGCACAGTCGAGGGAAGGCAGGACGATCAGAGCTTACGCAAAGAAAGGCGTGATCCTTGCAACCGGTGACTATATGAGCAATGAAGCCATGCTGAAGAGATTCCTGCCAGGTATGGAGAAAACACCGAAGCAATGGACCAGCTACGAGATGGACAGAACCCCTTCCAATCTGGGAGAGGGACACAAAATGGCACTGTGGATCGGCGCAAAGCTTCAGGACAGCCCACATGCACCTATGGCACATCATATGGGAAGCGTGTTTGGCGTATCGGATTTCCTTTTGCTTGACAGCAGAGGAAAGCGGTTCGTGAATGAGGATGCGCCGGGGCAGCAGATCGGAAGCCAGATTGAAAATCTGCCAGATAAAACAGCATGGCAGATCATAGATGGAAACTGGAAACAGTATATCCCGAAGGAGTATCCAAGCCATGGCAATGTCTGCTATACGGTAGAGGATACCGAACTTGAGAACGGCAGTATTTACAATAAGCTATGCTATATTGATAACTATATTGCACCTAAGTATATTCGTGAGGCGATTGAAAATAAAAGCCTGATCGAGGCACAGACTCTGGAGGAATTAATTGAAAAAACAGGCCTGCCGAAGGAGACTGCACTTGCTTCCATAAGCGAATATAACCGTATGTGTGAGCAGGGTGAAGACACAGACTACGGAAAACGGAAGGACAGATTATTTGCTGTGAAGGAAGGTCCCTTTTATGCTGCCAGGTTCACGCCGGCAATCATGATCGTGGCACTGGGAGGGATCCAGAGCGATGAAGAGGCACACTGCTATGATGAAGAAGGAAAAGTAATCCCCGGTCTTTATGCAGCAGGAAATGTGCAGGGAAATCGGGTCGCAGTAGACTATCCCCTGACGGTTCCGGGACTCAGTCATTCACTGGCTCTTGTATACGGAAGGATTGCAGCAAGAAATGCAGCAGAAGAACAATAAATGAGAAGGGTAGAAAGGAATGGGAGGAAAACTATGAAAGCAAAAAAATTAACAGCACTCCTTATGACACTGGCTATGACAGGTACACTGCTCGCAGGATGTGGACAGAGCAGTACCACTGCTGACACAGCAGAAACAAAGGAAGAGACAGCAACAGAGGAAACAGCAGCAGAAGAGACAGCTTCTGCAGACACAGAAGAAGCAGTAAACGAGGAAATCAGAGTTGTTACGTACTTTGCCGGATCCGATGCTTATGCACCTGTATGGAAGGAAGTATGCAATGACTATATGACAGAGCATCCGGGTATCACTATTGTAGATGAGTCACAGCCTACATCCGGAAGCAATGACCTGTTTAAAACAAAGGTACAGGCCGACCTTTCCGCAGGAAATCCCGCAGATCTGATCCTGTACTACACAGGAGAAGCTTATACCAAGACATTTGAAGATACCGGTCTGTTTGTGGAATTCAGCGATATCCTGAAGGATGATCCTGAATGGGCTGGTAACTTCAAGGAATCACCCCTTGAAAATGTACAGTATCAGGGCAAACAGTACGCACTGCCTTTTATCGGATATTATGAAGGACTGTTCTATAATAAGGCATTATTTGACCAGTACGGACTGGAAGAGCCTACTTCCTGGGATAATATCATGAAGGCAAATGAAGTGTTCTCACAGAACGATATCGTAACACTTGCCATGTCCCTGAGCATGCCTTACATCACCACAGAGAACTTTATCATGGGTGCAGCAGGCAAGGAAAACCACAGAAATTACTTCGATGACAGCTGGGCAATCGCTCTTGACTGTATCGCAGATCTGTACAAGAACGGTGGACTTCCCAAGGATACCTTCACCATTTCCGAAGATGATATCCGTCTCCTTTTCTCTGAAGGAAAGGCAGCTATGATGATCAACGGTTCCTGGTGTACAGACAGCCTTCAGGATAACCCTGACATGAGAATTATCTCCATGCCTACACTTCCCGGTGGTACAGGTGGAGAGAGCTGTGCGATCGCAGGCTTCTCATCAGGCTGGCATATGACAAAGGACGCTTATGAGAGAAGCGGCGAAACACTGAAGTTCTTAAAGTATTTAACATCTCCTGAAATTATGGCCAAGTTTATCGCTTATGGCGG
>CACXDC010000259.1 GCA_902766365.1 uncultured Lachnospiraceae bacterium
AATGCAGGACGTCTCTGCCGGAATTCAGGAATATAGAGGGAGAGCATTGGGCAGCATGCCACAGGACAGCAGAGCTGAAATTTGATAATAAAATTTCCTATACCAGGCCGGAATATAATATTTAATCACAGGAGGGAGTATGAGTTACATAAAACCATTTCAAAGTGTTGCACTGTTTGAAAGCACATTTAAACATCAGATCAATCCAAGGACATCCAGAGTAGAGAACAGAAAATTTGTTTTTGACAGAAAATTTGGAAGCGAACCGGGGGAACTCCCGGTTGAGGCAGGTAAATACAGGCTGATCTGGATGCCTGGATGCCCTCATTCGAATAAAGCTGTTATCACATTACGGCTTTTGGGACTGGATAAAGTAATAAGTATCGGTGAGTGCAGTGTCTTAAGAGATCCAAGAGGGTGGGTATTTGATGAGGATATTGGAGGAGTGGATCCTGTATTGAAAATTCATTATCTGGATGATGCATATCTGAAAGCAGATCCAGAATTTGTGGGAAGATCGACAGTTCCGGCACTGATTGACATTGAATCCGGTAAGGTAGTGCAGAATCAGCCGTGGGAAATACCCACCTATCTGATAAGAGACTGGAAGAAATATCATAAGGCCAGTGCACCGGATCTGTATCCTGAAAGATTAAGAGAGAAAATTGACAGTGATATAGAAAAGATTAAGCTTGTAAATGCGTATGTATGTGGATTTGCAAGAAATCAGGAAACGTTTGACGAGGGATATCAGGAATATTTTAAAGCGCTGGAATATTTTGAAGAGATACTGACGGAGAACAGATTTCTGAATGGTGATTATATTACATTATCAGATATCCATCTGTATGTGGCGCTGATCAGATTTCATCTAAATTATCATCTTATTTTTGGCGTAAATAAGAAACGTCTGCAGGATTATCCGGCTTTATGGGCGTATACCAGAGATCTGTATCAGACAGAAGCATTTTATGAATATACTAAGATTGATCTGATCAAAAAGCATTATCAGCTTTCGCCACATATGAGGGCAAAGCTTGGTAATGTGTATGGACTGGTAGGAACCGGGCCGGATAATAGGGAACTGCTGCTTCCATGTGGGAGAGAAAGGCTTTCCGGGGATCCCGATCACAAATTTATGCATACAGATGAAAACAGGAAAATATTCCAGCATAGCAGGGAAGAGGATGAAATAAGTTATTTGCAGGAATATATAACAGAACCAATAGAAAAGGCAGGCCAGGCAAAATATCAGAATGAACTGGAGAGATGGTCAAATATATTGAAAGATACATTTGCAGAAATCAATGAAAGACTGGGAGAACGCAGATATTTACTTGGCAATGAAATAAGCGGGGCTGACAGGCTGCTATATCAGACTATGCTCCGGTTTGATTCCATATATTATTATCTGTATAAGCTGAATTTTGCAAAAAGCTACGATTATATCAATATAAAGAGGTATCTGTCAGAAGTGTCCCGTATTGATGAAATAAGAAACTCCATCCATATTGAAAAGGAGAAGGAGGAAGGCTTTCTGGAGCTGGATGATGACCGGAATCCTTATCATCTGATATTCAGGGGACCGGAACACAGTTATATTGAGGAATAAAATCAGGCCTTGGCAGATAAAAGACCCCTCTGACCGTTAGATGAAAAACGATCAGAGGGGTCTTGCATGTTGAATCCATACCAATTTATTTGGTATCCTCTGCGTAGTAAGCAGCGTAGGCATCCTGTAGTTTTTTCAGTGTCTCAGGATCCTTGCCGCCAACAGGCTTACCATCAAGCTCAACAGCCTGGGTACAAAGTCCACCGGAACTGCTGACGATGATCTCATCGGCTTCTTCCAGCTCCTTCATGGTGAGCGGTGCCTCTTTGGTAGGAATACCATTCTGCTCAGCCAGCATCAGCAGATGCTTTAAGGTAATGCCGGGAAGGATCAGGTTATCTCTTGGAGGAGTGCAGAGCACGCCATCCTTGATCATCAGGATATTGCTGTGTGCACATTCTGTCACACGGTCGCCACGGTGGAATACAGTTTCCTGGCAGTCCTTTTCAATACATCGCTGATAAGCGATCACACTGGGGATCAGATTCAGGGTCTTGATATTGCAGTGCAGGAATCTGGTATCTTCCATGGAGATCAGACGGAAGGTTGTCGTAAAGGGGATCAGATCACAGGGTACTGTGAAGATCATCAGGTTTGGCTTTACGGAAGCAGGCGGGAACTGGTGGCCACGGAGGGCAGTTCCACGGGAGCACTGCCAGTAGAGCATACCATGATCGATCTCATTGGCATCAATACACTGCTGCAGGGCAGCGATCAATTCCTCTCTTGGCATGGTAAAGGGGATCTCCAGCAGCTTGCAGCTGTTATAAAAACGATCCAGATGATCCTTTGCGGCGAAAATATGATTGTTTGCAAAAGTGGTAGCATCATAACAGCCATCACCGAAGTATACGGCACGATCCAGCATGGGGATCTTCATTTCTTCCAGAGCGCCGATCTCTCCATTGTAATATCCGACATATTTCATAGTTTTTCTCCTTTTTCAGTCAGTTACTTCTATTATTATAGCATACGGACTCAGACTTTCCAGTTCTTTATGATCTTGTATCCGCCGACTAACAGCGTAGGAAGCAGATAGAAGAGGATGAAACCATAGGAGAGAAGCGTATAGCCTTTTTCAATCAGGGTAACAACACCGATCCGGGATAAGATCAGCGCAGCAATCAGGGTAACAACTGTGATGATACCACGCTTTTTA
>CACXDC010000260.1 GCA_902766365.1 uncultured Lachnospiraceae bacterium
AAAGGAAACAGAAGAAAAGAAACCGGTACTGCAGCGCACCCGTACCGGTACAAGCGGTATCAAGATGTCCAAGTCCCTGAGCGTCTCCGGCGAGATCAATCTGCTTGGAAAAACAGTGGATGAGGCATTGCCGGAGCTTGACAAATACCTGGATGATGCCTATCTGGCGCATCTGCCGTCCGTAAGGGTTGTTCACGGCAAGGGAACCGGCGCACTCCGGAATGCCGTACAGAACCATTTAAAGAGAGTCAAGTATGTGAAGAGCTACCGGCTTGGAGAATATGGAGAAGGTGACGCAGGTGTCACAATCGTTACATTTAAGGATTAAACAGGGAGGATGTTATGGCAGGAAAACAGAAAATTCTGATCGTTGATGATGACAGTAATATTGCAGAACTGATTTCTTTATATCTGACAAAGGAGTGCTTTGACACCATGATCGCACCGGACGGGGAGACAGCACTGATGCTGGCGGATTCCTTTGAACCGAATCTGATCCTTCTGGATCTGATGCTGCCGGGAATTGACGGCTATCAGGTATGCCGGGAGATCCGTGCCAAGTCTTCGGTACCTATTATCATGCTCTCCGCCAAGGGAGAGATCTTTGACAAGGTGCTGGGCCTTGAGCTTGGTGCAGATGACTATATGGAGAAGCCCTTTGATTCCAAGGAGCTGGTAGCCAGAGTAAAGGCGGTCCTTCGGCGTTATAAGCCGGTAGTGGCAGCACCTGCAGAGCCGGATGTGAAATGTGTGGAATATCCGGATCTTGTGATCAATCAGACCAATTATTCTGTCCTTTATATGGGAAAGACGGTGGAAATGCCGCCTAAGGAGCTGGAGCTTTTATATTTCCTTGCTTCTTCCCCCAATCATGTGTTTACCAGAGAGCAGCTTCTGGATCAGATCTGGGGATATGAATATATCGGAGATACCAGAACGGTAGACGTCCATATTAAGAGACTGAGAGAAAAAATCAATGACCATGCCCACTGGAGGATCGCAACGATCTGGGGGATCGGTTATAAGTTTGAGGTAAGATAATGCGAAAGACGCTGTATTTAAAATTTCTGCTGGCTTATCTGATCTTTGGCTTTTTTGGATTTATGGTCGTAGCGACTTTTGTAAACAATATGACGCTGGAGCATCTGAAGAGGGAAAAGGCGGATGCCCTGTATAAGGAAGCGACACTGATCGCCAATACCTATGCGTCCGATCTGTACAATAATGCCACGTCACTGGATACAGTGAAAAAGCAGATGGATGCACTGGACACTTATCTGGGTGCAAGGCTCTGGATCATTAATCCTTCAGGACGTATGATCCTGGATTCCCGGAACCCGGTAGATGTGGAGAATGAAACGGTGATCACAGGTTTTGATCCTACGGTGACCGGATCCAGTTATTATACCATAGGAAACTTTTTCGACAGCTTTACAGAGGAGCAGCTCAGTGTATTTGCACCGATCACTTCAGCCTACAAGGTGAGAGGCTATGTGGTGATCCATTATCCGATGCAGAACATCATAGCTTCCTGCAACAGTCTTCTGAATATTTCCTATCTGATGCTTGTGATCCTGTTCCTGCTTTCCCTGATCATCCTGATCTTCTTTACGGAAATGGTATATCTGCCGCTCCGTAAGATCACAGAAGCAACAGAGCAGTATGCGGCAGGAAACATGCACTATGAGTTTCAGGTCGACAGTGAAGATGAAATGGGCTATCTGGCGGCATCCCTGAATTATATGGCCAGTGAGATCGCCAGAAGTGAAGATAACCAGAAAAAGTTCGTGGCCAATGTTTCCCATGATTTCCGGTCTCCTCTGACCTCGATCAAGGGCTATCTGGAAGCCATGCTGGATGGAACGATCCCGGCAGAACTTCACGAGAAGTACCTCAGGATCGTCCTGAATGAGACAGAAAGACTGACCAAGCTGACAGGAAGCCTTCTGACACTGAATAACCTGAATACGAAAGGTATGATGCTGAACCGGAGTCTGTTTGATATCAACCAGGTGATCCGGAATACGGCAGCTTCGTTCGAGGGAACCTGTAAACAGAAGACCATAGCCATTGAACTGACACTGACAGGAGACCAGTTATTTGTCAATGCGGATGTGGATAAGATCCAGCAGGTATTATATAATCTGCTGGACAATGCGATCAAATTCAGCCATCAGGATTCTGTGATCAAGATTGAAACCACAGAAAGAAAGAACAAGATCTTTGTTTCCGTGAAGGACAGCGGTATCGGAATCCCGAAGGATGACCTTAAGATGATCTTCGACCGTTTCTACAAGTCAGACCTGTCAAGAGGTAAGGATAAAAAGGGAACCGGACTTGGACTTTCCATTGTAAAGGAAATTATCAGTGCCCACGGAGAGCACATCAATGTGATCAGTACGGAGGGCGTCGGATCTGAATTTATTTTTTCTCTGCCGGTAGCAGAGAACGGAGAGGAAGAATTGTAATGCACATCATTTTACATCAGCCGGAGATACCGGCAAATACAGGAAATATAGGCAGAACCTGTGTTGCCACAGGAACAGATCTGCATCTGATCGAGCCGCTTGGATTCCGGCTGACAGAAAAAGAGATAAAGCGTGCTGGCATGGATTACTGGGAGCACCTGAATGTGACCCGGTATATGAACTTTGAAGAGTTTCAGAGCCTGCATCCGGGCGCAAGGATCTGGATGGCGACTACCAAGGCAAAGCATGTTTACTCGGATGTAAGCTTTGCTCCGGATGATTATATTATGTTTGGTAAAGAGAGTGCGGGGATTCCGGAAGAGATCCTTGTAGAGCATGAGGAAACCTGTATCCGTATTCCCATGGAGCCGGCGATCCGCTCCTTAAACCTGTCCAATTCTGTAGCGATCGTTCTCTATGAAGCACTGCGGCAGCAGCACTTTGCGAGCATGCAGCTTACCGGTGAGCTGCACAGACTGAGCTGGAAAACAGAAGAATAAAAAGAAGCCCTGTTACTGCAAAAACAGTAACGGGGCTTCTTTATTTGAATGACTGCGTTCCCTTTTTAAGCTGTGTTTCCACATAATCCCTGATATGGAGATTATCTTCCGGCATCTGGCATCCTACGATGTAAACGCCATTATTGTTGGAGCAGCGGATAATGTGTCCTTCCAGTATGGAATGGGAAGGAAGAGCAAAGTTTTCAATGTTGACGGAAATGTCAGTTCCCTTCGCATCTGCAAAAACAGGATCCTTGGAAAGGAAAGCAAATCCGTTGGCACTGATATTGTCAAGCTTGGCATGATACTGCTGTCCGGTCTCAGTAACTG